>JAESSZ010000818.1 GCA_016763875.1 Nannocystaceae bacterium | reverse complement strand
AGCGCCTTTCCGCCATGCCCGCGGCCCGCGAAGGATTCGATGAGGTCCGCGCATTGATCGAAGCTCACTACGTCGACGGTGAACTATCGGAGGACGAGCTTTGGACGGCGGCGATCGATGGCGTCATGGCGCACCTCATCCAACACAAGGACCAGCCCGTCAACGCACTGATGCGGCCGAACGAACTGGCTGAACTCAAGATCGGTAGTCAGGGTCGCCTCGTGGGGATCGGTGTGACTATCGAGCACATCGCGGATGTCGTGGTGATTAGGGGCCTCATTCCCTCCGGCCCGGCGGAACTCGCCGGCCTGCAACCCGGCGACCGCATTCTTGGTGTTGATGGCGAGCGCCTCAAGGGTAAGTCGCTCCGCGAGGTCGTTGACCGCATTCGCGGCGAAGAACATTCTCGCGTGGCGCTGTTCGTCCAGCGCGACACCGAGGAGTGGACAGCGGTCCTTGAGCGCGCCTCGATCGCAGTCAACAATGTCGAATCACGCATGCTTGATGACGACGTGGGCTACCTCAGAATAGGCGGGTTCGCGGCCAACACGGTCGAAGGGTTCGATGCCGCGATGAGGGAACTGGTGGAGGCTGGTGTGGGCCGACTGGTGCTCGACCTACGAGGGTGTCCGGGAGGCATGTTGCATACCGTAGTCGAGATCACCGACCGATTTCTCGCTCCGGGCAAGCGCATCGTGACCATCGTGTCGCGCGGCAACGAAGAAAAGCATCTCGACGCCACCAGCGAAGATCCCTGGGACACTCTGCCTGTGGCGGTGCTGACCGACCATCACACGGCCTCTGGCGCCGAGATTCTCGCGGAAGCACTGCACCACCATCAGCGCGCGCTGATCATTGGAGATGCGAGCTACGGCAAGGGCACCGTGGAGAGTATTCACGAGCTCTCCGGCGGTTGGGGCCTCAAGCTCTCGGTGAGTCGTTTCGTGGGACCTAGCGGTGTGCCTCGCGATGGCCGTGGCGTGCAACCAGATCTGCATATTCCTCGGGTGGACGACGCGGCAAGACCCGCGCTCAAAGACATCGACGCCGAAACCGACCCTCAGTTGCGCGCCGCGCTAGAGATTCTCAAGGACTGACCCGGCCGCCAGGACTTGCCCTGGGGCTGTTAGCATCCCCGGGCGTGGCGAAAGCTCCCAAGGTGGCGTCCGAGGAGCCCTCGTCGACACTGGACGGGCAGTCGTCGGACGACTCCCCCGAGCTAGGCGCGACCTCGTCGGGGACGACATTCCACCCAAGGAGCTGCGCCACGCCGAGCTGGTCACGCGCGGCGAGAAGCTCGGACGCTACGTCGTGGTCGACAAGTTGGGCTCGGGGGCAATGGGCACAGTCTACCGCGCCTACGACCCTGAACTGGACCGAGGTATCGCACTCAAGCTGGTCGAGATCCGACGCGCGCGCTGGAAGCGACCCGCGGAGATCCGGGCACGCATCATGCGGGAGGCCCAAGCGATAGCGCGAGTACAGCACCCCAACGTGGTGCAGGTATTCGACGTGGGCGAGGTCGACTACGCGGTTTGGGTCGCCATGGAATACGTCGACGGCGAGACGATCAAGGTGTGGGCCGGGCAGGAGGCCCGGAGGCGATCGTGGCAGGAAGTTGTGCATGCATTCGTGTGTGCGGGTGAGGGTCTGGCCGCGGCGCACCGTGCCGACATCGTGCATCGGGACTTCAAACCCGAGAACGTGATGATTGGTCGCGACGGGAGGATCCGAGTGTTGGATTTCGGACTCGCGCGCGCAATGTCGGCAAACTCGATGCGCGACCACGCCCGGATCGATCTTGAGAACCTCAGCGACCTTCCCGCAGAGTCCAGTGCGCTGGACACCTCGCTGACCGCACGGGGCGCGGTGATGGGGACACCCGCTTACATGGCCCCCGAGCAGCATCTCGGAAAATCGACAGGACCGGCGGCTGATCAGTTTGCCTTTTGTGTGTCCCTTTGGGAGGCGCTGTACGGCGACAGACCCTTTCGCGGCGAGACACACGCAGCGGTCGCGTTCGCGGCGACGCGCGGCACTGTGACCCCGCCGCCGGATGACCACGGCGTGCCGCGTTGGATCCATGCCGCGATGCTGCGAGGACTACGGCCGCAACCCGACGACCGCTTCGCCGACATGAAAACACTCATCGCGGCGCTGGAAGCAAATCCCGCCCGACGTACAAGGCGCATCGTTGTTGGCATTGCCTTCGTCGTGTCGGTAGCCGGGGCCGCGATGCTGGCGACTGCACTGGGCCCGGGCCCAACGGAGCCGGTGTGTAGCGGGGCCACCACGCACCTCAAGGGCATCTGGGATGACGCACGGCGGGCGTCTGTCTCGCGATCGTTTGCCCAGGCCAAACTCAGCTTCGCCGCCGAGAGTTTTGAAACCACCGCGACCACCCTCGACGATTGGTCAACCGCATGGGTTACCGCGCACACGGAGGCGTGTCGGGCAACGCAGGTCCTTGGCGAGCAGTCGGCCAAACGGTTGGACCTGAGGATGACTTGCCTCGCCCGTCACCTTGGCAAACTGTCGGCACTGGTCGACGTGCTTGACGCTGCGGACCGCGAGGTCATTGCGGGCGCGATCGATGCGAGCGCAACGTTGCCCCGCGTCGAGCGTTGTAGCGATCTCGAGTACCTCACCGCCCGCGTGCTGCCTCCGTCGGACCCCGAGCAGATCCAAGCGCTCGCAGAGCTCACCGAAGCGCTCGCGAACATCGGCGCACGCGCCCACACGGGTGCGTACCGTGATCTGGCGGACCGCCTGCGGGAGATCGAGAGCCGTGTGACGGCGCTGGACCACCCGCCGCTATCGTCCGAGTTTTTTCGGCTGCGCGCTGAGGTGCAAGAGAGCACCGGTGATGCCCGCGGCTCACGGCTATCCCAAGAGCGGGCGTTTGCTGCCGCGCTCCGTGGGGGGGACACCCGGTCCGCCACACTGGCGGCGACAAAGCTCGTCTACATCGTAGGCCACACGCTTTCGGACCACGACGACGGACAACGCTGGACAGCACTGGCCCGGGAACTCGTCCGTGCGGCGCCCGACGATGGCCGACTCCAAGCCTCGCTCTGGTCAGCCGAAGCTTCGATGTACGCGACTCAGGGCGACTACAACGCTGCCGTCGCTTCTGAACAAGAGGCCATTGATTTCTGGCTTCGCGAAGCGCCTTCGAGTCCCCATCTGGGCACGTCGTACGGCAACGTCGGCAACACGGAGGTTCTGCGGGGCAACTACGACCTGGCCGCCGAGTTGCTGCGCAAGGAGCTTGACGTCGTTCGCAACGTTTACGGGCCGCACCATCCCGTGACCGGCGGCGTGAACTCGCGGCTCGCCTCAGCACTCTCGCACGGCGGGCATATCGAAGAATCACTGCCATTGTTCCGCGCCGCCATCGCGGTACTCCGGCAAAGCGAAGGCGAGGGCAGTATCCGGTTGGCGGCGGCGATGGATGGCCTGGGCCGTGTGTTCCGCAAGCAAGGCAAACTCGACCAAGCCGTAGCGCAGCATCGGGAGGCCCTCGTAGTGTGGCGTGATGCGCTGGGCGAGGAGCATCCCGACGTCGCAGTCTCGTTGATGCACGTCGGCTACACGCTGGCGGCCACCGAGGCATGGCAAGACGCGCTGGACGTTTTTGACGAAGCGGCGGTCGTGTTCCAAAAGTCGGTCGGAGACGACCACCCCCAACTCATCTACGTCGCGAACTCGCGAGCCAATATGCTGCTGCTGCTTGAGCGCCCCGAGGAAGCCGGGCCCATCGTCGAACACGCGCTGTCGCTGACGTCGGCACGACAGGCGGACCCGACGCTCATCGCGGAGACACAGTTCATTCTTGCCCAGGCGCTGTGGTCGCAGGGCGCCGACCGACCGCGTGCCGTGCAGCTGGCCACCCTGGCCCGTGAGAGCTACGCCGCCGGGCCCGACATCTGGGCGGAAGATCTCCGCAAAGTCGAAACGTGGCTCACGACCCGCTAGAGCCTTTGCCGGGGGACTAGGAGCTGCGAGCGGTCGATCGTAGAATCGGTGCCGACGTGCACGACACCGACCCCGAGGCACAGACGCTGATCGCCCGTGAGGAGGCGAAGTCGGAGTCGGCCGCCGTGGCCACGGTCGAGTTCAGCGACACCACGGGCGTCACGGATCCAACTCGGATGGGCGGGGGCAAGTCCAAGAAGAAAGCCCACAAGAAACTCGAACGTGGCAGCGCACTGGGCCGATACGTCATCCTCAACCATCTAGGCGCGGGCGGCATGGGCGTGGTGTACGCGGCCTATGACCCCGAGTTGGACCGCAAGATTGCGATCAAGTTGCTGCAGGCCGGCGGCGACGACAACGACGACCGTGATGACACGGCCGCGGGACAAGCCCGTCTCGTTCGCGAGGCGCAGGCAATGGCGCGGTTGACTCATCCCAACGTGATCGCGGTCTACGACGTCGGCACGTTCGGGAGTGCCGTTTTCGTCGCGATGGAGTTCGTCTCCGGAGTCACGATGACCGCCCACATGAGCAAGCTGTGGAAGGCGGGCGCGCCACCGTGGCGCGAGGTGGTCGCCCTGTACCTCGCCGCGGGACGTGGGCTCGCAGCAGCCCACGCCGCAGGAATCGTTCACCGCGACTTCAAGCCCGACAACATCATGGTGAGCGAGCAGGGCCGCGTGCTCGTGCTCGACTTCGGCCTCGCGAGGCCAACCGGTGACGCCGGTCCATTGTCCAGCGACGACGGCCTACCGGGCGAGGACGGCCACAGACTCTCCTCCTCGGGCTTCAACGCGGTTTCTTCGGGCCCGATGTCGGCTCAGCTCACCAGGACCGGCGCCGTGATGGGGACGCCCGCGTACATGTCCCCCGAGCAGATGACCGGGCAGCAGACCGACGGGCCGACCGACCAGATCTCGTTCTGCGTCGCACTGTATCGGGGTCTATACGGGGAGCGGCCCTTTCCGGGATCGTCGTTGGCCGACCTGACCACCAGCGTGCTTCGCGGGCGAGTACGCGAGATCCCGCGCGGCGCCAAAGTTCCACAGTGGCTACGTCGTGTGCTTTTACGCGGTCTCGCGCGCAGTCCAGACGACAGGTACGCATCGATGGACGCGCTCCTGGCGGCCGTGCGGCGCAACCCAGCCAAACGACGCAGTACATGGGCGCTCGGCGTTGGCGCGGTCGGCCTCGCTACCCTCGCGGCTCTGGCTGGACTTCGCATCGGGAAAAATGCCCCGTGCATCAACGCCGCGCAGGCGATGTCTGAGACCTGGAACACGGATCGCGCCAACCTGATCGACAGCGCCTTCCGGGCGGTTGGCAAAACGTACGCTCTGGACGTCTACAAGAAACTCAACCCTGCCATCACCGAATACGCCGACGCCTGGTCCGCCCAACGGAAAGACGCGTGCCGGGCAACCCGTGTGCGCGGCGCACAGTCCGACGAAGTCATGGGCCTGCGAATGGCATGCCTCGACCGGCGGCGGCATCGACTCGATATGTTTCTCGAGATTCTCGAGGATGCCGATCCCGAGATTGCCGCAGCCGCCCTCGCGAGTATGCCTTCGCTGCCGCAACTCGAGGCGTGCGCCGACACCGAAGCGTTGACCAGTGAAGTCGCTCCCCCCGAAGATCCACAGACCGCGCGCGAGGTCGTGGATCTGCGGCTCGAGATTGAGCGCGCCAAGGCGATCGCTATCAGCAGTCGGTTCTCTGAGGCCGAGTCGATCATGCGAGGGCTACTGGTGCGGGCTAACAACCTGAGCTACCGCCCAATCCAGGCTGAAGTTGCGGGCGAGACCGCAGACCTTCTGGAGAACCTGGGACTCAAGACAGAGGCAGAAGCTCTGGCAAAGCGCTCCCTGCTCATCGCAGAGGCTGCGGGCTCTGATCGCTTCATTGTCCTGAATCTCCTGACGCTGGCTCGCATTCAAGGCGACACGCACAACGACTTTGACAAAGCGATGGCGTACGCCGACCGCGCGGCCGCGGTCATCGATCGCCGGGGTAACAAGATACTGGACCGGATCAAGCTCTCCTTTCTTCGCGCAACGATCGCGAGGTCTGCGAAGCGATCGGACGAAGCGATCGAGCATCTTGAGAAGGCCTGGGCCCTGCGGGTTGAAGCTGGGCTCACGGAGGTGCCCGGTGCGATTCGCTGCCTCAGCACGCTCGGCACGGAATACATCAAGAGCGGCGACCTTGAGCGTGGTGAAGCGTTGGCTCAGCAGACAGACGCTCTCAGCAAACGTCTTTTGGGCCCTCTGCACCCGAACATCGGATTTAATCTGGTATCGCGGGGCCGACTCAACTACGCCAAGAACGACCCTGAGGCGGCGCTCCGCTACTACGAACGTGCGCGGGCGATCTTCGTGGACAGTCTAGGCCCCGAACACATGAACGTCGCGGCTATCGACAACGCGCGAGGCCTCGCCTACCTACGACTGGGTCGCACCGCGGACGCTCAGCTCGCATACAAAGTGGCGCTGCAGGCCAGCATCGCCGCCCGTGGCTCAGAACACCTCGCCGTGGCCGCCGTCCGCGGCAACCTTGGCGACTTGTTGCGGGGCAACGGGCTAACGAAAGAGGCCGTCGAGCAACATGAGCGCGCGCTCGCGATCAAGATCGAGCTGCTCGGCGAAGATCACGACGAGATCGCGCTGGTCCGCGACACTCTCGGCGATGACTTCCGTCGCGGCAAGGACTACGAGCGGGCGATGATCTCCTACGAGCGCTCAATCGAGCACTGGGAGCGAACAATGGATATGGACGCCAGCCAGTTGTCCTATCCACTGTCGGGAATAGGCATGATCTACCTCGCTCAAGGGGACCCCGCCCGCGCGCTGCCCGTGCTCGAGCGTGCTGTCGAGCTCGACGTCGCGGCCGACGTTGATGCAGAAGCCGCTGCCCGTGCGGGATTTCCGTTGGCGCAGGCCCTGTGGGAAAACGGCGAGATCCAGCGTTCGCTCAGACTCGCGCACGCGGCTGAGAAGGGCTGGGCCGTCGCCGAGGGCGAGAACGCAGACGCTCTGAAGCGGGTCCGGGCGTGGATCGACGACCACCCCGCAATTCGCACCGGAGACTAGTCCCCCCGCGCGGCCAACTTCGCGCGGACTTTCCCCATGGCGCGCGCCGCGTCGCCGTGACCAAGCCTCTGGGCCTCGGCGTATTCATCGAGAGCCTGACGATAGTGGAACGTCTTGTAGTACGCGTGTCCCAATGTCATGCGGTACGCCGCATTCTTGGGCGCGAGTCGGACTGCACGACGTCCCCGTTTCGCCGCCGCGGTGTATTGGGCGCGCTCGAAATGCAACGCGGCTAGCCCGGCGTGGGCCGAGGCACTGCGCGGATCGTGGGACAGCGCAGCCTCAAACAACCCTCGCGCCTCCCCGTAGCGGCCACCAGACAGAGCCGCCCGAGCGCGCTTGGTGATGCGCCGCGACTCCTCTCGGTTTTCTGGCGCGGGGGCCTTGGGCTCGTCAGTCGCGACAACCCCCGCGGCGGGGCTGTCGCCACCCGAGGATTCACTACCGACAACTGCGGGACGATCGCGTCTTTCGGTCGCACGTCCTGCGCGACGAGCGGCCCGCGAATCCCTCACGTCCGGCACGTCGGGCAAGTCCGCTCCCCGCGCCAGCGCATCGAGACTGGCGCCGATGCTGGTTGCGCGCGGACGTGGTCGCGCTCGCAGTGCCTGGAGGGCCTTGTTGCGCAGCTCTAGATCCGGTTCCGCGAGCGCTATCAGGGGCTCCGCCGCAATGAGTTCAAGTTCGCTGTACTCCAGCGTGGCTGCTTTATGGCGCATGGCCGCGAGCTGGCCGGGCGTCAGGGCAGCACGCTCGGCGGCGCGCTCATGCCCGGGTACGAACACAATCGCCTCCGCGTAGTAGTCGATCGCGAACGGCACGCCGCCAGGCTCATCCCAGTACCTGTCTCCGAGCCGCGCCAACGTCTCGGCAAACTCGACGCGTAACGCGTCCGCGCGCTCCGGGCCCGGCGCGTCCTTTTCCTCCAACACGAGTACCAGGCGGTACGCAGTGGCGAGATCGGGTTGTTCCGGAGGGGGATAGACGAAGTAAGCACGAGCCGCAGCAAAGCGAGCTGATGCCACCAGGTCTTCGACCGCCTCCAGGTGACCGGGGTCAGCACGCGGCCACGACAGCGCGACAAACCCAATCAGCAGGGCAAATACGAACACAGCCGCTTGTCGCCCACGACGACTGCTGACCGCGACCAAAGGGTCGGGCATGCCGCGCAGCAGCAGGTCGCGACGGTCGGCATCCACTTCGGGAAGGGGTAGATCGTCCCAGTCGGTCTGGAGCCCAGATGCGATCTGCGCCTCGCAAACCGCCGCTTCCAGGTCGCGCGCATCAGCCCACCGCTCGCTGGGTTCTTTGACCAAACACCGGTCGATCACCGCGGCGAGAGCGGGCGGCACGTGAGGAGCCACCTGCGCGAGTGGTGGCGGGACCTCATCCAGGTGAGCCAGCAGCTGCTGACTCTCCAACTCGTAGACGAACGGCAATCGCCCCGCCAACATCTCGTAGGCCACACATCCCAGCGAGTACAAGTCGGCGGCGACACCGACAGGAACTCCGACGACAGCCTCGGGCGCCACATACGAGGGCGTGCCGGCCGGTCGCACGTCGGCCGTGCCTTCCTTGTTATCGACGATCGCGTGGATCCCAAAATCCAACAATCGAATCGACTCGCGCTTGCCTTCACCATCCAGAATCGCGATGTTGTCCGGCTTCACGTCGCGATGAATGATCCCGGCGTCGTGGGCGGCAGCGAGCGCTTTGCAAACCTGCCGAAGCAGTCCGATCGCTCGCGCGACCTCGAAGACGCCCTGGTCACACTCAGACCGCAACGTCCGGCGCCCCAACAGCTCCATCGTGAACACGGCCCGTCCGTCGGGCAGGCGCGCAAAATCGTAGACCTGCACGACGAACCCGGACCCGACTCTGCACACAGCCCGCGCTTCGGACGCGAAACGATCGGCGGCCTGCTGGTCACCAGAAAACTCGGGACGGAGAATCTTCAGCGCAACGCGGCGACCGAGTTCGATGTGCTCCGCCTCGTACACGACGCCCATCCCGCCTTCGCCGATCCATCGAACGATGCGGTACGAGGTGCCGTGGAGTCGCTCACCCAGCCGGACAAGCGTGGCAGGCGGCTGATCGCATACGGTCGCCCACGCGGGCACCGGGTGTCGATCGGCGGTCTCGATCAGATGCAGACGAGTCAAAAGCGGGCCTCTAACGACAGGTAACGCGGCGAAATGCCCGCACGCAGTCGCCCCCGCCGTCCCTTGGCCAAGGTGATCCCAAGCACGGTCGCGCCCGCAACCACGAACGCAGCCCCGACTCCGGTCGAGATGCTTCCCCAGGTTCGGGTGTCGTGCAGAAATCGACAGTCGCCGTCGAGGTCAACATCAGTCCCGGCGCAGTCGCGCATCACTGGTTTGCCGTGCATGATCAGGAGCGCGACTCCGGTGGCAACCCCCGCCACCCCGGCAACCACTGCCGCGCTGCCTACCGCAACCCGCCTGCGTCGTGCCGCCTCGCTTGCGAGGTCGAGGTCCGATACGACGGGCGCAAGAGAAGCGTCCACTGAGAGCAACTCCCCCGAGACCACGGAGAAGCGACGCCGATGAGAGACGAAGCCGTCCGCGGCGATCCCTAACATGTGCTCACCCGCGGTCAGCGACAGTTCGAGCGGCGTCGTTCCCACCACGGTGCCGTCGACCGTGACCTCGGCGCCTAGCGGGAGACTCCGCAGTTTGACCGCAGCCGGAGGAGAACCCTTCCATAGGGCCCGAACCGCGGCAGTCGCGACCGCCTCCACGGTATCGCCCAGCTCCGCAAACCCGCAGGTGTCGCAAGTCTCCGCCACGGTCGCAACAACCTCGCCCGTCTCGACGTCGGTCACGACCAACTCGAGCTCGTAGTCGCGCCCCATCGCGTGCAACGTCAACGCCGCCCGCAGGTGTCGCTCTGCCCGGGCCTCGGCCGATAGGGCAGTCGCGGTTGTCGCAGATTCGAGACCACCCTCGCTCAGTCCCAGCACGAGCCGGGCGCGTACCTTGTCCGACCATGCGCGGGGAACTTCGCCCTGCATTTTCGGGCGGGCGACCTCGATTGCGGGTACCGCGGCGTCCGCAGAATTCCCCGCCATGACCGCAACCACGGCCGTAACGAAGAACGCGAGGCTACGGACGCGCGCGATTGGCACGCCCCGATTCGGACCCGAACACGACAGTGATGGAGGAGAACAACGCACCGATCGGTGGGCGCGAAAGCGCCATCCCGAGATGTCATCGGCAGTCGCTGGAAAATCCGAAGCCGCAGCCCCGATTTGCGACTATGCGTCGACTACGCGTCGGTCATGCGTCAGCTCAGGGGCTCGGGACTCGCTCTTGGGCCTGCACGACCGTCAGCGCGGTCATCAGCACAACCGTGTCGACATCGGTCCCGCGCTCAAGCACGGTGACCGGCTGCGCCATTCCCAACAATACCGGGCCGACGGTAGCAATTCCCCCCAATTCGCGCAGGAGCTTATAGGCGGCGTTGCCCGCGTCGAGGTTCGGAAACACGAGCACATTCGCAGGGCCCGTCAGCCGAGAGAAAGGAAACGCGCGCTCCCGGAGCTCTTGGTCCACCGCAACGTTGGCCTGCATTTCCCCGTCGACCTCAAGTTCTGGCCGCCGGGCACGAAGGATCGCCACCGCTTCCCGCACCTTGTCCACGTCGGGGTGTTTAACGGATCCAAAGCTGGACATGCTGAGCATGGCGACGCGGGGTTCCACCTCAAACGTCCGCGCCGCATCGGCCATCTGCTCTCCGATATCGGCCAGTACCTCGGCGGAGCTGTCGACGTTGACGGTGGTATCGCCAAAGAAGAGAAGCCCGCGCTGCCGGTGCAGCACCAAGTACATCCCCGACGCACGACGAGCACCCGGAGCGAGTCCAATCACGGCCAGCGCGGGCCGAATCGTGTCGGAGTAGTGAAACCCCATGCCGGAGACCAAACCATCTGCGCGGCCTTCAGCGACCATCATCATTCCGAAGTAGTTTCGGTCGCGCAGCCGCACGTGCGCCTCAGCCTCGGTGACGCCTTTGCGTTGGCGCTTCTCATAGAACCGACGCACGTAGGTCTCTCGCTGCTCATCGAAATACGGATCGACGATCTCGACGGTATCCCAGTCGATGTCGATCTCATGCTCGATCGCGACCTCGCGGATCCTCTCGGGGCGGCCCAAGACGATCGGTCGCGCGACCCCCTCTTCGACCATGCGACGGCAGGCCTGCAAGATGCGGGGATTGTCGCCCTCGGGGAACACGATCTTCTTGGGGTCGCGTGCGGCGCGGATCATGAACTTGCGAAGCACCCCGTGCCCGTCGTCCAGCATGGCGCGCAGACGCTCGCGATACGCCTCAAGATCGAATGGCCCCGCGGCAACGCCGGAATCGACGGCGGCCTGGGCAACGGCGGGCGCCACACAGTGCAGCACGCGAGGGTCGAACGGTTTGGGAATGATGTAGTCGGGACCGAACTCGAACTCGGCCCCGTAGGCGAGCTGCACGATGCGCGGCACATCGAGTCGCGCGAGCTGTGCCAGGGCCTGAGCCGCGGCGACCTTCATCTCTTCAGACACGCTCGTCGCGCGCACATCCAGTGCACCACGAAAGATGAACGGGAATCCCAGAACGTTGTTGACCTGGTTGTTGAAATCGCTGCGGCCCGTCGCCACGATGGCATCTGGCCGCGCGCGCTTGGCCTCGTCGTAGCCGATCTCGGGGTCCGGGTTTGCCAACGCAAAGATGATCGGTTTCTCCGCCATGGCCTCGACCATGGCCGTGGTGACCAGGCCACCGCGAGAGAGACCGAGCAGAACATCCGCCCCCTTGAGCGCGTCCGCCAACGTGCGTGCGTCTGTCTTGCGAGCGAACTCCAGCTTGACGTCCGTCATCCGCTCGGTGCGTCCCTCGTAGAGAATCCCAGTCGAGTCGGCCATCAGCAGGTTCTCCGCACGAACCCCCAGGCTCACAAAGAAGCGTGAGCAAGCCACCGCCGAGGCTCCTGCGCCGCTGACCACCACACGTAGGGTGTCCAACGCCTTGCCCTGGATCTCCGCCGCGTTGATAAGCGCGGCACCCGAGATAATCGCGGTGCCGTGTTGGTCATCGTGGAAGACCGGAATCTTCATCCGCGCCTTGAGCTTTTCTTCGATATAGAAACTCTCGGGCGCCTTGATGTCCTCGAGGTTGATACCGCCAAACGTCGGCTCGAGTGCAGCGACCACCTCGATGAAGAGGTCTGGGTCTGCGGCGTCGACCTCGAGGTCGAACACGTCAATGTCGGCGAACTTCTTGAACAAGACCCCCTTGCCCTCCATCACGGGCTTGGAAGCCAAGGGTCCGATGTTACCCAAGCCGAGGACTGCGGTCCCGTTGGTGATCACCGCGACGAGGTTCCCGCGCGCGGTGTACTCGTACACTTTGGAGGGGTCTTTTTGGATCTCAAGACACGGCTCCGCGACTCCCGGGGAGTAAGCCAGCGAGAGATCGCGTTGGCTTGTCAGCGGCTTGGTCGGAACGACTTCGATCTTCCCGGGCCGGCCAAGGGTGTGGTAGTCGAGCGCGTCTTTCTTCCGGACCTTCGCCATAGCGGCGACAGTGTGCCACGAAGCGAGGGCGCAGCTAGAAACGTAGTGACACAGCAACGCCTGCCCCATGGGCCCCGGCGGCGACAGCGACGGCAGCGTGGTGCTGTTTCCAGCGCTTGTATGCGCGGTTGATCTTCGCGCCGCGGTACATCAGCAAGCCGCTGGCGACGCCAAACGGCACGACCAAACCGAACGACAGGCCCGCCGCGATGAACCCACCGTTGCCGGGCTTGGCTCGATTGCAGGCGGCGTCGTCGATGTCGCCGCTTTCGCACTCACGCCGGGTCCGACGACCCACGCCGACCTCCCAGATCCCACGACCCACCAGCGCGACCGCGGCCCCTCCGGCGACGGCGCCCAGCAGGAGTTCGGTGATGCCGCGACGCTGCCCGCCTTCCGACGGATCTTCGTCGGCGAGTTTCGGTTTTTTCTTGGGCGGGACGACTTGGGTCGGTCCCTTGGGTCTGCGTTTCGCGGCCGCGGGCAGCGGCGCCGCGAGAGACATCGCCACGGCAAGCGCCATCCAGCAACCGAGGCTCGATCGCGCGCGTATCGCCACGTCGGAAACGTTAGCAGGCGCGTCAGCGAGCACAGCGTTGAGTAACATCTGGCTGCGTGTACCCCGCGGTCGCGGCGGGCGCCGTTGCAAAGCGACACAACGGGGTGCCGCGGTCTGCAACGTGCAAGACCGTACTACCCGCAAACCCCTACGTTTTCCTACCCGCACGAATGGCGCCCTCATTGCAGTAACAGGAGACGTGGTGATTCTCTCTGCTCTGGTGCTCGGCGTCATCTCGGGCGGGCCTTCTGTGCCATCCCCCGCATCCACTGTCGAAATCACGGTAAACGCGCCCGCGACGACCAGCGGCCCAAGATTCGGCGACCCACAGGCCACCCTCGCCCGTCGAGCCAAACCCCGGCCCGCGCAGAATCTCGTCGATCCTTTCCTCTCCGCGGGCATCCGGGTGGCGGTGGCCGCACCCACGCCCGGGCTTCAAGACCCCTTCGCCGCGCCCAACCTTGCGGCTCGATACCGCAACACAACCCGCCCCGACGCCGGCCTGCACGATCCCTTCGAGTCGTAGTCGGTGGCTTCAACCAGCGCGACCGTACTCGTCGGATCGCAGACTCAAGCGATCGAGCCAGCGCTCGACATCCTGCAACCCGCAGTGCATCGACTCTGCAACGCGTGCCGTGTCACCGCCGTGCGCCACGAGGTACTGCACCAACGCCTCGCGCACCGCTTGAATCCTGACCGGGTCCCGCGTCTCCTCGGCGTGGCCCCCGAGTGCTTCCCACATCGACGGTGTAATTCCCCGCGTGCCGCTTGCAGCCGAGGATCCGGCCGAGACGTCGCAGGTCAACGACACCGCTGCCTTGAGGGCGTGCTCCAACTCCCGCACGTTAAAGGGCCATGCGTGCGCGAGCATGCTGCGAAACACGGGCGTAGACACTGGGACTTGCGAGCCGTCCGGGCGGCGGGACAGTGCCCGCACCAAGATCCCGAGGTCCTCGCGACGCTCGCGTAGCGGTGGCACGGCACCTTCGAATCCCGCCAACCTCGACATCAAGTCCGGTCGAAACCCCTCGAGCGAGACCATGTTTCGCAAGTCTCTGGTGCTCGCCGCAATGACGCGCACGTCCCCTTCGCGTGCTTCACCCGAGGACGGCGTCATCGTCATGAGTGCGGACTGGAGTTTTGTCTGCGCGTCGCTGTCCAACTCGCCAACATCGTCCAGCACCAAAGTGCCGCCGCGAGCACGCTGCATGAGACCGATCTCCCCGGTACCACCGAACAACAACTGCTCGATGGTTGTCGCCATGACGTTTGCGACCACGAGCTCGCCCGCAACCCCGCTGGCTCGATGAACCGCGTCCGCCAGTCGGTCCTTGCCGACGCCCGTCTCCCCCGTGAGCAGCAGCGGAAGCGACGACGTCGCGACACGCCCCAGCGCGGTCAGCAGCGTACGCATCTGCGGGTTGATGGCGCCATCGGGATCGATGCGACTGATCTCCACCTCATTGTCGGTCGGCGAAAGTTCGACCAACGCCCAGAACGAGCGGCCGATCTCAAAGATGTCGCCCGGTAAAACCGCCGTGTCTCGCTCCAGCGCCTTGCCTTCTAGAAGCGTGCCGTTGCGACTGCCGTTGTCCTCGAGCCGGTGGCCATGCTTCTCGTCAGACGGCGCGATCACGAGCTCGGCATGGCGTGCGCTGACGTAGGGCAAAGGAATACCGACGGACAGACTGCCGCCATCGCCGAGCGAGACTTCGATCCGCGCAGCGTGGTCCTCGCCACGACCAAAAACCACCCTGGAAACGCCATCCAGAGGAAACAGGCGGCCGGCGTCGGCGAACTCGTCCTCGGGAGAGCCCACGCTCGCGAGCATGAGTACGGGCCCTTCGCGCTCGGGTCGCTGCGGGTCCTCCCGTGTTTTATGCCGTGGCGCCATGCGCACGGCCAGGCTACCACTGCACTGCGAGAATCACGGTAACATTGTTACTTTCAACAATATCAGCCATCTAAGAGCCGTCAGCGGTATCTTCGAAGCGCACTACCGCGCGTAGTTGAGCCAACTGGTCAACGGCACGTTGCCACTGCGCCTGGTCCTTGAAGCCATAGCGCTTGTTGCCGTGGACGAGGGTGTGCCGATACCCCGCGAGCCCACAGTAGATCAGCTCGAACACGTGCTTGATGTGGTCGTCGTAGACGTAGAAGCCGCTGGGTACGGAGTCGTCGGGACGAACATCGACCACGCCCCGCTCCCACATCGCCTCGTTCACCAGCCACTCGCCATCGTCGTAGACCTTCGTGCCGACGTCGGGGACATCGTACCACAAGAAGTCTGGCCAGGGCGCGGCGTCGGTGTCGTCGGTCGCGGGGCAAAAGGCCACGGCACGTCCGGCGGTGTTACGTCGCAATAGGTAGTCCAGCGTTGCATCTCCAAATCGTGCACTGACCCCCACGCGCCAGCGTTCGGTACGCGCCTCGCGATTCTCGGAGACCTTGTGTACGTCGAGGGCTGTGACCACGCCATTCCAGACCTCGGCCTGCTTGTCGGTGTCGGCGCAGATGTTTTTCCCTTCGTGCAGCGCGATGTCGAGCAGCGCGAGAAACTGCCCTGGCTGGTCGCGTTTCATCTCGCGCGACAGCGTGCATTTCAGCGGCCCGAGCATCGGAAGCAAGACGTTTCGCTCGGGCACCTTCGTCGGCACGTAGCCATCGCCGCTGAGTTCCCAACGCACCATTTCAGCGACAATCCGATTGTTGGCGGGTTCGTAGTAAACCTCGTAGATCAGGCGCTCGGCCGCATCGGAGACTTCCGTCCCAAGGAAAAATCGCCCGTCTTCAGGACGCGCATCGGCAGACAGTTGCATGACCGTCTCGCGGCGTTTCTTGCCCAGGTAGCCAGTCTTGGGATCAACCGTGTCGATGTTGAGTGTCACCGCCAGTT
>JAESSZ010000817.1 GCA_016763875.1 Nannocystaceae bacterium | reverse complement strand
GACTTCGACATCACCGCGGTGCACCTGGACCAAGGCCAACCCGGGTACGACGGCACCCCACTGCGCACCTGGCTTGAGTCGTTTGGCGCCCCATTCCGCATCGTCGAGGCGGACACGTACAGCAAGGTCGTCGAGCTCACTGACGAAGGTAAGAGTTTCTGCGGTCCATGCTCGCGCCTGCGTCGCGGCATTCTGTATGCCACCGCGGATGAACTCGGTTGCAACAAGATAGCGCTGGGCCACCACCGCGACGACGCACTAGAGACCTTGCTGCTCAATCTCTTTTACTCCGGCCGACTGCAGGCGATGCCCGCCGGGTACACCACCGACGCGGGGCAGTTCACCGTCATTCGACCGCTCATCGAGTGTGCTGAGAGCGACATCGTTGCCCACGCTGCAACTGCCGCGTACCCGATTCTCCCGTGCAACCTGTGCGGGTCACAGGACGGCCTGCAACGCGAGAAAATGGGCGAACTGATGCGCTCGCTCGAAGCCGACCATCCTCACCTGCGGTCGGTCATGCTCAACGCGGTGCGCAACGTTCGGCCAACGCACCTGCTCGACCCGACGGTGCAACGGAAACCGGCGTCGGCGGTCCCGTCCCGCCCAACGCTTCGTGTCCTGGACGAGTCCAGCTGAAGCGCGCTACAGCATCGCTCGATCCCGGCGATCAGTCGTGGGCGGACGGTACGCCGCAGTCGGGGCAGAACAACTGGCCGGTCTGCGATACGTAAGTGCCGCTCATGCCCACCGGCATCTCCGATTCGCATCCGTCGCACACGGTCGCGTACTCGACCGTGATCTGCTCGGGCGGGGTGAGGGGCTGTTCCTCTCCGTCGATGATCATACCGCGCGCCGCCCCCTTGACTATTTCCCGCCGGAAAAGCTCGTGCACACCGGCCCACTGCCGAATCACGAACTCTGCCAGCCCACCCGCCCGCATCGCCCGTTCGAGCATCGCTTCCCGATAGTCGAAAAGGTCGTCGCTTATCACCATCCAGTGATGGGCGTTGAACGGACGAAGTCCGAAGTAGTCGCGACCTCCCGTGAATAGGTCCGCAAGAAACGCGTACTGTTTTTCTATCGCGCGTTGTTTGGTGACGTTGCGAAAGAACGGCGCAAGGCGTGGATCGACGAACACCTCATCGTAAAACGACCTCAAGATCGCCGACAGCTTCGTGCCTTCGTCTAGAGCCGCCCACAGCTGCGGCAACGGCTCCAGAGAGCCGATCTTCCGCTTATCGTCGGGTTGTACCTTGTGGGAGTACTCGAACGGATCCGCCCGGATATCCGCACGCACAACCCCAGCGCGAACGGCTGCCACCCTCGCCTCGAAGACCATCTCTGGGACACCACACAGGTACACCATCCACCCTTCTCGATCGGCCCCTTCAGGAAACGCATGAGCGACGATTCGGCCACGTTCGATTCCGGGCTCAAGGTCTCCCTCGGTAAGACTGACGTGGTACTCGAAGTTCACGTGGCTGGCCGCCATCTCCCGCAACTGCTCCCTTAGATACAGGCCGTCGATGTACCGGGATCCGTGATGCAGCACGATTTTGCCACGATGGCCCTGCCTCAGCGCGTCTCGGCACACCCCGATGAGCGGGGACAATCCAGAACCCGTCCCCAGCAAGATGAGACTCTGGTCCTGCTGAGCTGGATCGTAGTAGCAGGTGCCAACGGGCCCCTGGAGCCGAATGCTGTCGCCAACGCTGACCTCGTCGAGCAACCACGAACTCATGACCCCATTGTCGACGCGCTTGACGTGGATCGAGAGGAAGTAGTCCTCTTCCTGGATGCTCGCGATTGAGTAAGACCGAACAACACCGTCCTCGCGTCGCAAGTTGATGAACTGGCCCGGCTTCCAGTCGATGTGAGTCTCGGGCTCGAGCGACAGCTTGCAGATTGACTCCGACACCCAGGTCTTTTCGCCAACCAGGGCCTCGACGTACAGCGCAGCAAGATCGGGCCGTTTGATCGAAATGTCTTCGTTGGGGTGCGAACTACACGGCAAGAACATGCGGTGTTCCACCAGCGCGGGGCGCATCCCTTTGGTCGCGGCAAGACCGGGGTCCCCGCTGACCACTTGCATCATGCAGACCTGACAGCTTCCCTTGCGGCAGGAGAACGGGATGTTAACCCCGCCCCTGACAAGAGCCTCAAGGACAGACTCACCCGTCGCGACGGGGTATTTCGTCCCATCGAACAATACGGTCGACATTGGGGTCATCTCGTCACGGCTCCACGCGCCTCGGATCCGGGCCGCTCTTCGCTATTGTGATTCATCGTCTTCGCCGTCAGCAGGGGGACGGAGCTCTTCTTCGAACTGAGCCACGAATCGAAGTTGACCCGGCGTCTGAATGTAGAGGTGGTTCACCCCGCGAACATGATCAATAGCAGACCCGTGGTTATGCCCCAACTGCACCATCGCTAGCGCGAGCACTAGACCGGTGCGACCCATGCCTCCGCGGCAATGGACGACGACTTTGGCGTCCTGACTAAGCCATCGTTGGATCTGCGAGGCGATGCGCAGGGCCGCTCGCATTGTAGGTACCCCCATGTCAACAATCGCGAAATGATGCCACTCCATACCGAAGTCGACAGGCCGGGGTTCTCCCAGCGGCGTCCGCGTCAATGTCACAAGATGAGTCACCCCATTGGCGGCCAGGGCGGCCAGGTCCAGCTCCGCATCCCGCGTCGCCCCCGGGATTCCCATGCCACCCAGTCGATCGGGAAGTACCCACCGGAGTCCGGCTGGAAGCGGGGTCGCCACGCTACGCGGCACAGCATTGCCGGTGCGTATGAACATCTGCGCGTCCTCATGCGCGTCCGGCGAAAAGAAGTCGTCCTTTTCGACATCGACAAGAACGCGCCCACCACCGAGGAGCGTGACTCGATCGGCGCACGCTCGCCCGAACTCAACGTGGTGCGTGCTCAGCAGCACCGACGTCTGCGACGCGGCCGTTGTGATCTTTCGGACGAGGGACTCGCGGGTGTCTTCGTGAACCCAGGCGTTGGGCTCGTCGAGCAGTAACACGCGAGCATCCGAGCGCGACAACGCTCGGTCCAACGCCGGCCATATGCGACCAGGTTTCGGCTCGAAGTCCCGCGGCGGCTGACCGCACCAGACCACGCCACTGAGCGCCTTGTGGGCGTCGAAGGCATGCGGATCTCCGCAAAACCTCCAGGTCCCGGCCCGTTCAAAACCCGCGACACGCACGCCGGTCAACGAGCGAAGGAACGAACTCTTGCCCGTCCCTCCGCCGCCAAACAAGACGCCGACGGAGCGCTCGCCCAGCTTCCAGTCGACCCCAGAAACCACGGTCTTGTGGGCGTAGCCGAACGAGGCGTTGTCCAGCTCGAAGACGCTCACCTACACCGCAGCTTCGACCTTCGCCAGAGCGCCTCGCGCCTTGGCGAGCACCATGCCGAGGTTCGCCGTACGCCGGCAGACTGAAACCATGACGAAGTCCTCGTTGTGCTTACCCCGCTGAAACACGTGTAGAAGATTCTCGGAATACACGATGATCTCCTGGAAATAGTGAGCGCCATCGTCTTTGACACCACGCTGTTTGCGGAACATCTCCTCAATGGAGCTGACGTTGGGCCCCTGGAACATGTCTGCGGTGGCAGCGGCCACCAGGTCGAGCACCTCCTGAGGATGGCTATCCACGGTCTTGATGCCCAGCAACATACCGGAGCTGAGATCGACGGCACCGGTGGCGACGCATTCGGGGACACTTGTTTGTGCAGTGTGCAGGGCTTTTTCGAGACTCATACTGTTTTTCTCTCTATATCGCCGAGGGCAGCGCCCTCGCCTGATTCGCGTGGTGTGATGCTACGTCGGGGAATTCCGCCGTATAGGAAGTTCTGAGAGCAAGCATTCTAGGCTCCGCGCCAATGCGGACGATTCCGCAGGTCCGGAGCGAACCTCGACCCGACCGTCTTCATGCAGCGCGACCTCAAGATCCAGCGGTAGCGAGTTCGCCAGCTCCGCCGCGGCACTCCGGTCTAAGGTGCCAACATCTGCGGCCCCCTTGCTCGACCCAAGCGCGAGTTCAAGCGAATCGCCAAACCAGTGGTCACCAAGACGAGCGACGCTGCGCATCGCCGCGGCCGCCAGTTCCGAGAGTGCCTGTAGCTTGCGCTCTTGCTCGGCGGCATCGAGCGCCGCCGAGCTGTGCGCAGCGAGCTTCTTACGAAGTGCCTTGGCCTCGCTGGCCTGGGTGCGGTTGGCATCGTGCTGACGGCTCAGGTCCTTCTTCGCCTTGGCCAAGGCGGCCTTGCAGACCTCCTTAGCCTCGGCCAAGGCGGCCTTGCAGACCTCCAACTCGCTGACTACCGCGCTCTCGCGCTGCACCAACGCCTCGTTGAGGCTATTGGCCCTGGCACTGAGTTCCTCAGTTTCAGCGACGCGATGGTTGCGCTGCTCCAGTGTGGCAGAGAGTTTGAGGTAGGCAGACTGGCTGCGCTTTCGTTCCTCGGTCAAGCGGCGCACCTGCTTCTCGGCGCGCGACGCCCGGGTCATTCGTTCTTCCGATTCGCGAGCCCGCTCAGACGTAATGCCGACCTCTGCCTCCAACTCTTGCCGAGTCGCGTCAAGCTCCGAGGTGACTCGGGACAAGGCGGCATCGAGTTGATGGCGTCGCGCGGCCCATTCGCGTTGTTCTGACGCGTACTCGGACTTGATATCGGCGTGGTCTGCCCGAAGCGTCCGCGTGGTGGACGCGTCTTGCTCAAGCTGAGCAACATAACTCGCTTGCTCCGTGAGCTGCGCGTGCATGTTGGTCATTTCGTCGCGTAGCGCGGCGTTTTGATCGCGGACAGACATCTTGGCGGCACCTGCCCCGCCAAAGACCCGCGACCACCATCCTGGTTGCTCGATCTCGTCGGTCACGAACCAACGCCCTCCTGCCACTTGTTCGAGATGTGATGAACGAGGAGTCCAAGCGCAGTCACGTCCTGTGCGACCGCCCCCAGAACGCCCTTACCATCCGCAAGCTGGCGACCGATCACGAGACCTTCCTCGCACAGCACGACGAAGACCTTTGAGCGACCCAGGTTACGGGCGGCGAACGATTCGACGACACCAGCGAGCACATCCATATCCGGTGCGAGGTCTTCGCGGTCGAGTTCGCCAACTCGCTCGACAAACGCACCGCGGCCATCCGTGATGAACACCAGCCGGACAGCTTCGTGGACGGAGAAAAGAGACTTGAGATTGGTATCAACCACGTGGGACCGCGGGTCGCTATATTTGCCGCAAGACGACCCTCAGCGCAAATTCTACTTGGCATGTTTTCACGGTTCCAATACGCTCCTGCCCAGTGCCGGACTGGCCCGGATAGGGGCGGGTCCCCGGAACGGGCGATCGTACGAGGTTTTGATGGACATGCCCCTGCGAGCCAGCGACAACCCGGACGTGGAGAGGGCGCCGCGCGACCAAGCGATGATGTCGGAGCAGCTCGCGAAAGCTGTCATGGAGTGGGACACGGTGGCCGCTGAGCTACTGCCGCGCGAGGCAGCGTGGACCGAAACGGTCGTGGTTGGCCTTAGCCTCGTACAGCGAGCGAGCGAGCTGTTCGAGAAGATCCTTGCGGTGATGCCTCCGAGCCGCGCTGGGCACTCATCGGTCGAGATACTCGCAGGCGGGCATGGGAGCTACTCCGAAGAAGTTCGCCGTGCGTCGAGGTCTGAGGCTCAGACCGCGCTCGCCGATATAGCGTTCATCGCGAAATTGGAGTGTCGACAGCTCCAAAAGACCTTGCGCCAACTCGACGGCGGCAGCCCTCCCGGAGTTTTCATCGAGGCGTGCCAGCGGACCCGGCGCCGGGTACTCAAGGCACTGACCGCGTTGGTGCGCGCAATCCGATCGCGACTCGGGGACTCAGGCATTGACGACTCGTTCGTCGACGAGTTGGCGCGTTCTCTGGCATGTCGCCGAGTCCTTTCAGCCTTGTGGACTCGGATCGAAGCGACCGCGGAACAACCCGTGCTGCGCCGCCTACGGCTCGCTGGGACCGCAGTGGCGATGCTCCAAGGCAACGATGCTTACTACGACCTGCGACTCGGGGATCGCCTCATGCTCCGTGTTCTCCAGGACCGTATCCTACAGTGGCTACGATCACCGACACGAGATCAGCGCGGTGGCGAGGCGCTCTCGCAGGATCTTCTTGGTTTTGCCTCGCTCTCTCGCCGTATCAACGACCGGTCTGAGCTCATTGAACACGACCGGTTTGTCATCGAGCGCGCGCTAACCGAATGCCACAGCCTCCTTGAATCAGACGCGCCAGCGATGACCCAGGCGCTGGCGCGGCTCAAGTCGTTGGTCGGCCTCTCCGCAAACTTCGACGCGCTACTGCTGGCGGACACGTTACCCACGCCGTCGAGGCTCCGAGAGGTCTTGAGGGCCGCGGTACCCGCGTCGTCCGCCCCGGCCGACCTCACCGGCAACGTTGATGAGTTCGAGCGTGCCGAGTCCAACGCGGGCTCACACAACCGAAGACGCTGATCGAGCCCGACCCTACCGGCTCCGCTGGGATGTCACGCGAAGCCAGCGGGCGTGAGAGCCTTGAAGGCGGGCTTGAGTCGACGCGCGAGGGCCAGCCCGCGGGCACAGCGCCGCACCTCGCACTGGATCAGCAGCGCGAGTTCGGGCGCGGCCGCCAGCAGCACAAGCGAGGTGTCGTTGAAGTTCGCAACAACCTCGGTCGTTGCGTGGCCTGGCGCTGCCTGTTGCCACATCGCCAACAACGGGTGAGCCATCCGCGGGGGCTCGAGCCCATGGGAACTCGCACAAACCGTCCCCCACTGGAGGACCCAGGCAGAACAACCCGACTGCGTCTTTCGCATGGTCGCCAGCAGATTCTGCGCGCTGGCTGGGCTCACAACCGCCGATTCGTCCGCAAGGAGCGAGGGCAGCGAGAACGTGAACGCCGCGTCGTAGACTTCCTCCCGCGCCTCGAATGAGAACTGAAGGTCTCCGCCGCCGCGCACCCCGTCAAACAGAGTGCTGAGGTGGCCACGGTTGTGTGCGGCCAGCACCTCCCTGAACTGCCACCGGGAGAGCATTCGCTGCGCGACCAGGTGCTCGCCGAGCCTGCGCCCTTCAAGGCGGCACTCCTCTAGGGTGGCCCGCAACTCAGTATCGGTCATCCGAAGGGTCTGCGCGAGGCGGGCGCTCAAGAAGCCACCGTTAGCTCCAGAGTGCACCCACGCGACGCGTCCCTCGTGGAAACACACCCGTGCCTCGTCGAATGCGCCATCAATATATAGGACGCCGCCGGGCCTTCGACCGGCGACCTGGTTGGCAACGACCTGGTGCAGCGCATTCCAGAGAT
>JAESSZ010000816.1 GCA_016763875.1 Nannocystaceae bacterium | reverse complement strand
TGGACGCGGTGATGTCGGAGCTCGCGCGGCGCCGTGTGTTCTTCCTCGATTCCAGGACGACGGCCGACACCGTTGCCATGGAGGCCGCGACCGCGGCCCAAGTACCCACGGGATCGCGTCATGTTTTTTTGGATCACGAACCCGGTGTCGCGGCGATCGCCCACGCGCTGGCGTTGGCGGCCGAGCGTGCGTCGCGCGAACCGACCATCGCAATTGCGCACCCAACCCCGGAGGTCGCCGAAGTCTTGGCCAAGGCACTGCCGCGGCTCCGGGCGCAAGGCGTCGGTATCTACCCCCTGTCGGCAGTCCTTCGCGCCCGTAGCGACATTTCGTCTCCTCGCGCGTTACAGGGCCGGTAGGGGCCAAAACGCTGATTCACGATATCCACGATTCCCGCTGTGTGAGATGCGCACCTAGGTGTGGGTCCCAAGGCGACCGAACCACAAACAATGTTCCTGGACCATTGTCGACAGCCGACCTTGACAGCGTTCCGTCTCGGTTTTTAACCTAATGGCCTTGGGCATGCCGCTCAGACTGATTATCGAGGACGACGAGGGGGCGACTACAATCGTCCCGCTCGGCGAAGAGGCCATCACGATTGGTCGCCAGCAGGGCAACACGATCCAGCTGACGGAGAAGAATGTGTCGCGCACGCACGCGCGTCTCTTCCCCGACTCCGAAGCGTGGATGATCGAGGACCTCAACTCGTACAACGGGATCAAGGTCAACGACAAAGCTGTCGACGGTCGCATGAGGCTCGCCGAGGGCGACATCGTGCAGATCGGTGACTACCACCTCGCGATTACCGAGGACGTCGACAAGCACACGCTCAACTACGACCGGGCGGGCGTGGCGGCCAACGATGGCGATCCAATGGTGGCGAGTTCCAGCGCCGACTTGCCGCGCATGTCGCCTGCGGAGATTCACGCGCTGTCGTCGGGGCCTCAGCCGATCACGCCAGCGCCGCCGATGATGCTCGACTCCGGGCCAGTGCCCGCGCTTCCGTATGCGCGCGGCCACGAGGAGCCCAAGAAAAAGGGGGGCGGATGGTTGATCGTGATCGGCTTGCTGCTGCTCGGCGGTGGTCTGGTCGCGGCCGTCATGCTGCAGAGCGGTGACGACGGTTCTGTCGACGGCGCCTCCGCCTCCGCTGGAAAAGCGGCGCCCGCAGGCAATGCGACCCCGCCCAAAACGCCGCCGCGCGAAGCGTCGGATGTGACGCCGGTTGCGCCTCCAACTCCGCCAAGCGATGACGGTGGTTCGGCAGCGGTCCCAACGCCCGAGCCCGCAGCGACGCCTCTCGTCGATGTGGACCCGACGCCTCCCCCGGTGGACGACGAACCGGTTGTGATTGAGGACAACCCGGCGCCCGCGGTCGTTCCACCGACACCGAAGCCGTCGAACAACAACACCAAGAAGAAGAAGAAGAAGCCGCCCAAGCCCAAGGCACCGCCAGCCAATCCGCCGCCGCCCAAGGACACGGGGCCCACTGCGGACGAGCTGCTGGCCGAGGCGCGCAAGTTGAGTTTCCGCGACCCTGTGGCGGGCTACAAACTCGCCAAACAGGCGTACGCGAAGAAGCCCTCTCAGAAAGCGCTCGCGACGATGGGGTCGGCAGCTTGTCGAATGGGCGACAAGAGCAAGGCGAAGTCGGCGTTCAACAAACTCCGCGGCGCGGCCAAAGAAGACCTGAGAGGTACTTGTGCGAGCCGAGGGATCACCCTCTAGCTGGTCGGCGGCGCGCTGCGGAAGCGAACGTCGCCTCGGAGACCCTGGGTCGGTGTCCCCCCTTGCACAGTGACCCGGCACTATCATCTGGCTGCGGATCGCGGCGTGCGGCACTGCGGTAGGGCGGTCGTTTTAGCGCTCGCACTGGGACTCGCATGCGATGCGGGCGTCGCGAACACGACACGCGCGGGCAAGGTGGTACAGCCGCTGGTTGGCGAGACCAGCCCGGGTGCCCCGCCCGAGGGCGAGGCGCCGATCGATTCGGCTCAACCGTTGCCGCACAAGGTACCCGAACCGCCGAATGAAGCGTTGGTGGTGCCACCCGACTGGCCCGCAATCCTCGACGGGCTGCCCGACCTCGACCTCACCCTGCGGGAGCGCGCGCACATGGAGCTATCGCGTCGCATCGAAAAGCGCGGTCTCAAGGCAATGCGGGCCGACCAGTTTGACGATGCGGTCGAGCGCTTCTTTGAAGCGATCGAGGTTGACCCCGGCAATGTGGACGCGCGCTACAACTTGGCGTGCGCGCTCTCGCGGACTGGCGATCGTCCTGCCTCGGTGGCGATGCTCGGTCAGCTTCGCGACGAAGGTTGTGGCGCCTGTCTGGGCAAGGTCCTCAAGGCGAGACGTGACTCCGATTTTGATCCCATCCGCAAGAGCAAGGCATTCGTTGCGGTGGTTACCGGGGCCGAAAGGAACCTCGCGGAGGCGGCCGATACGGCGATGGCGGTCGCTGCGTGGACGGGCATGGGGAAGAAGTCAGAGGTGCCGCTCGCCATAGACCCGCGCCGGAAGATCACCGTGCGGGTCGGCTGCCCGAGCTGCCGCGCGAGCAAGGCGGAGGTCGCCATGGTGCGTGGGGACAAGGCGCTGCGTACATGGGTCGAGCGCAAGCGGCGTGCGTTCTCCGGTGGCATCGCTGAGCCGACGCTGGGCGAGTGCAAGGGAAAGTGCTGCACCTTCGCGTTGCCGGATCCCCAGACCGTATCGCCCGACGTCCTGTTTCTGGCGGAGCTTTGTTTTCGAATCGAAGCGGGAGTGGTGACGTCGCTGTCGAAGCTGTCGCTGCATCGTTATCCGCCGCCGCCGCCGCCGCCGATGGTCGCGGCGGAGACCGGTGGCGAGGCGCCCTGAGTGCCCGCGACTCGTGAATCTACGGACGCCCGCTAAAGCATGCGTGCGTCGCGAAAGTACGCGAGCGCATCCGACAGGGTCTCTGCGACGGGCCTAAACCCTACGCCGAGCTCCCGCATCGCCTTTCGGCTGTCGAAGAAACACGGCTTGAGGGCGTAGTCGAACATTGCGGCCGCGACGTCGGGCGTCTCTCCACGGCGAGTCGCGAGGTGCTCCGCACCACCTCAAGATCGAGCCCCGCGAGCGTCTCGAGGCGTTCGTTGGGGGCCGCCAATCCTCGGACTTCGACCCCGCGGTCCAGTAGCTGGCGTACAAGGTGTGCACCCACGAAGCCAGGCGCGCCGGTGACCAACGCTTTGCGCACGGGAGGATCGATAACATCGATTTCCGTTGCCGGAGGCTATTGGTCGGGGTCGTAGCAGCACACGGTGACTGGATCGACCGTAGCCGCGCTTCCCTGGGGAGCACCGCCGACGGGGTCGCAACCGACGTCGTTGGTGGGTCCGACCCCGGTCCAGGTCGCAAAACCGACGGTCCACCCTGCGAATGGGACCGGCGAACACCAGTTTGGCGCCGT
>JAESSZ010000815.1 GCA_016763875.1 Nannocystaceae bacterium | reverse complement strand
TCCACCGATCCACGACCCGAGCAGCGTTGCGAGTAGCCACCTCACCCATGGGAGAGAGTCGCGCGAAACGTATCGCTGGGAAAGCCGCCCGCGCGGGCTTCCGCGACCGTGCGAGGGACGCGGCTCACAGGCGTCACGACGAGCTCCACAGTCCACGTGCCGGCCGGGAGGCCCAACACCTCGGATACTTTGCCACGCAGCCGCACAACTCCGTCACTGGTGACTATGGTCTGCGTCGGGGGTGGGGTCAGCAGCTGCGGGCGCCCGCCGTCTGGCGTTACGATGATCACCAAGGCCACACGTTCGCGTGTCGCACGCTGAGGCGTCATCACCCAGTCGATCGCGCCCTCCGGTCGCAGTTCGATCTCGGAGGGGTGTCCGTCGTGATCGGCGCGCGTAGCTGCGATGCCGCCGTGCAGCGAAGTGATCGCGTAGGACGGCAGCGAGACTATCGGCGGTCCCACCGGGCCCCCGCTGGGCGCCCGCAGCACGAAGAAGAGGAGAACCGCCGCGGCGAGGGCAGCGAGTGAGCCGAGCACAACGCGTGTTCGAGTACCGCGGCGTGTCGCTGACTCGCTCGGTGCATCGTTGTCTAGAGCATCGTCGTCTAGATTCTCCGCCGGTTGGTCCTCCGACGCGTCGTCGAGGTCGGCGGCGAACACCGCGTCGAGCAGCGCGGCGCGTTCGTGCACATCGAACGGTCGCAGCACAGCTTCGGCATCCGGGTGACTCATCTCAGCGGATCCATTCGCGGTTGGAGCGCGTTGTTGGACCTCGGTAGCGTCCAGCGTTACCCGCTGTTGTCGGCGTCCCAGTGCGCGCAGCAATTCATCCCCCACGGCTTGACTTCTCCTTTGGCGACGACTGTTCCACCGATGACAACTGGGTTTCCGACTGCGCCACGATGGCACGTGCCAGCTTGCGCGTCCGGTAGCGCCACGCATTGACTGCGCCGCGCGACATCGCCATCCGCGTGGCGACCTCGTCCGGATCCCGCTGCTGGACGAAGAGCAGATCGAACAATTCGTGATCGCGCTCCGCCATGGTCGAATACAGCGCTACCAACACCTGGTCCAACTCAGCCCGGTCTTGTAGGCGCTGCACGAGTTGCGAGTCCCCCGTGTCGTCAATTTCGGTAGGGTCTATTGGTGCATCGGCCCACGGGTTGCCGCGACGTTGTCCGAGCGTACGGGCGACCAGGCGCCGGGCTACCAAACGCACGAAGCTGTCGAGCGACCTGCCCCGGTTGGGGTCCCAGCGCCGAAGTTCCTGAGCGTCGTTCTTGAACAGGGCGACGAGGACATCCTGGACCAAGTCACGCACCTCCTGCCGAGGATCGCGTTGCGATGCCCCGGCGGCCCGTAGCAAACAAAACGCAACCTCGCGCTGGATCCCGTCCATGAGTTTGTCGGCCAGCGCGCGCTGGCTACTCGCATTGCCGCCAAGGGCAAGCCGCAACACTTCAAGATCGGTCTCGCTCACGTCGGGGGAAGGCCTGGGAAATGCCGCATTACGCTCTCCCCCGAAGCTTACGCGCCGATGTCGCGGAGGAAATCGGCGTCGTCACCGGTCAGGGGCGAGCCCTCTGCAGGGTCTGCAGGGTCTGCAGGGTCTGCAGGGTCCGCTGCCGTTGCGGTTGGTGCCGGCTGCGCGATGCTCTCGCGGTCGAACATTCCTGAGTCGGCAGACTGCGGCCCAGCGGCGATCAATCCGCGAAGCGATATCCTTGGCGACAAACGTTTCCCCATCAAGCCCATTCCTAGAGACCGGCCCCACCTCGTTGGTCTCTGCCGACTAGTGTAGGGCAATTATGCGGATGTAGGCCGCACTTGTCGTCGCCCTTGCGGAACTTTCTTGAGTAGAACCGACGTTGAGTTCGCACGTCGATAGTGTCGATGCGCAGCGTGATCGGGATGCCGAGCCCCCTAAAAACCCGAAGACTGGCCCTGGTGGTCCTCTGCGGTTTTGCCGCGTGCAAAACGTCCGAGGCCGGGCCCGCCGAGGCGGCGCCGCAAGAGATCTCCGCTGCGACGGAGCCGGGTGTCGGTACTGCGACCAATAGCGCCGAGCATGCGCCGTCAGTCGAGCATCGGGGGTTGGCGGCGCTGACCCAAGAAGCTGTGGCGGCTGTGCAGGCTCAACCCCGCGAGCTGTTCAGCCTGGTCCCGTTCGGAGCAACCAGCGTTATCCAGGCGCACCCGAAAGTGCTGTACGGGATCGAAGGGTTCTCGCGGGCGGTGGCGTTCGTCGCAGACCAGGGCGATTCGTCGGTTCCCCCCGCGCTCGCCGCGATGGCAACGTGTGGACTCGAGGTGGCTCAGGTTGAGTCGATCACCGTTGCGGTGGACGAGCACGATGACAAGGAAGTCGTTGTGCGTGGCCCGAGCTTTGGTGACCCAGACAAATGGCGATGCGTCGCGACCGAACTTGGTAATGCGGGCAAGACCCCAGACTTCGAGATCAAGCAAGTGGCGGGAACGACCGTCTTGCACAGCGATGAACTCCGCGGTCGTTTCGTCGACGACGACACGTTTGTCCTGTTCGATCGCGGCTGGGAGGACGAGGTCAACGCGCGACTTGAGGGCAAAGAAACCAAGGGTGTTCTCGACGCCCCACTGGCTGACGTTATCGCTCGTGTTAAGACTGACGAAGCGCTTTGGTTTGCAATGATCCTGAGCCCGGAGCAACAAGGCGAGTTGAAGGACTCGCCGATGTCGACGATGACGGCGTCCTGGGCGGCGCTGTCGGTCGGCGATGAACTGGCAGTGACCGTCGCGGGCTTGACCCCCTCGGACGCAGACGCCGAGACGGCGCGAAAGACGGCCGTTGAGCAGTGGGAGAGCGTGAAGGGCATGATCTCGATGTTGGGGATGCCGGCTGCCCTCGCGTCGAAGGTGGAAATCAAGGCCGCCGGAGACGTGGTCTCCGTCCACTTGAGCGCGACTTTCGACGAGGTCGAAACCATGGCGGCGGCGATAGGTCGGCTGTAGGGCGCGTCACCATTTGGACGAATGCACGGTGCTTGTGGACCCCGAACCGTAGTGCGCAGCTGAGGGAGGTTCACACTGCCAGGCATGGACCGACGTCTCGACATGCGTTTTACTGCGATGTTCTCAGTTCTTGCTCTCACCCTAGGCAGCGCAGCTTGCGGGGATGATGATGGTGGTGCGAGCGATGACGCGTCCGCGGCGTCGTCGAGCACCGGTTCACCGAGCGCAAGCGCTGGTCCTGGAACGCTCGGCGAGGGCGACTCGACAACCGAGGCCGCCGACGACGACACGACGTCGGACGACGGCGTGGTCACCGACACCGATACCGATACTGGTGAGGCCACCGATACCGAAGGCTCCACCGATACGGGCACCCCCGTCGAGCGAGACTGGGGTGCGCTCGTGTTGGGCACCCTGTACACCGACGACATCACCGAGGCTCAGGGCACCCACGATGCGGTCGCGATGGGTGGCCAGCGAGGGGCGATGATGGCGGGCGACTTCGGCCACGATGCCCTGCTGGGCACGACGCTGCTCGGTACAACGGAGAATCAGTTCCTTGGGATCGACCAGTGGGACAATCTCGATGGTGCGCTCATGGTCTATGGCGATCCCATGTTCCAGGCGGCCTTTGGCATGCTGTTCGCCGAGCCCCCTAGCCTCGAGCTGTTTGAGCGACGCGACGATTGGCACGGATGGGGGAGCCTCGAGGCGGCGGATGGCGGCGAGCACTGGTACGTGGTCGTTCGCGGCACGCTGTCGGGAGACGATCTGGATGCGAGCCAGACGCTGCACGATATGGTTGCGATGGGCGGCCAAGAGGCTGCCGTTGCCTTGGGGGACGTCGCCCATGTGGTGTGGGTGGGCACCCCGGAGGACCCGTCGCAGTTTTTTGCCGTCGACGTATGGAACGACGACGCGATGCTTGAGGCGTTCTACAGCAACCCCGCGTTCTTGAAGGCATTCGGGGCGCTGTTCGAGGAGCCGCCGACCATCGGGGTCTACGGATCCGCAGACTGGCATCAGTGGTAGCGCGGGGCCGACGTCGGCACCTTCCGCCGACTGCTACGCGGGGTGCAGTGTCTTGCGTCGGAACTGCACCGGGCTCACGCCCATGACGCGTTTGAACACTCGGCTGAACGCGTCTTCGGACGCGTAGCCGACTCTTGCCGCCAGCTCACCGACGCTGAGACGCTCGCGTTCGATCAAGTCGGCCGCGACCCACACCCGCCAGCGTGTCAGGTAGCGCGCGGGTGGCTCGCCCACCAGCTCGCTGAAGCGGGCGAAGAAGGCTGAGCGCGACATTCCGGCGCGCGAGGCCAACGATGACGCAGTCCAGTTTCCGCCAGGGTCGTGGTGAATCGTCGCGAGCGCGCGACCGATGCGCTCGTCTCGCAACGCCGACAGCCACCCGCCGCCGCGCTCGGGCGCCTGGTCGATGCAGGCCTGGATGAGGTGCATAACCAGCACGTCGGTGAATCGCGCGATCATGCCCTCGGCACTCGCGGAGGTTCGGCTGAGTTCGGTCGCGAGCATAGTGACGGTAGCGTCCAGCCAGGCGCCCACGCCCCCCGAGGCGCGGCCACGCGCATGCATGCGCGGCGGTAGCGAAGCCAGCATGACGTCGCTTGCGGCGTGACGCAGCTCGAACGTGCCGCAGATGATCCGCGTTTCTTCGCCCGTACCGCCGCACACGAGCGTATTGACGTGTGTGCCGTCATCGAGCACGGGCAGGCTCGTCAGAGGCACGGCGGTTGCGTCTGTACCTTCCCGCAGGACATGCGCCTCGCCACGGGTGAGCAGCGCGACGTCGCCCGCACGAAGCCGTATCGGCTTCGTTTCTCCCTCGACCTCTAGGAAACACTCGCCTTGCGCGACCGCGTGGAAGATGGCCTTTGGCAGCGCATGACTTGCGACAGCGAACGGCCGACGCATGTGGGCGCGAGACATGACACTGCTCTCAAGGCGCACCGAACGGAGCACCTCTCGCAGCGCTTGGTCCGTGCCTCGATCTTCGTCCATGCGGCCAGTATAGCGTCGACTGTGGCCGACAAACGCCCTTGGATGAACGGTCGGTCCTTTTGGACGTTCGCTCGTGGGCCCGTGGTGCTTGTCGCTGCCAAGCTGCAGCCATCGAGGTTGTCGTCCACGACGTGGAGGCCACCGCGGCGGTGCTGCGCGACTTAGGCCACCCCCGCGTCGACTACCACGACAAAGAGCGCCACTACTACCAAGTGCCGGGTGGCCAGGTCTTCCGGCTTGCCCAGCAGTCCTAGGAGCCCGTGCGCTCGTTCATCAGCAGTACGAACGCGTAGACCAACGCGACCTCGCGCAGTCGCTCGAAGCGACCGGCCGCACCGCCGTGCCCTGCTTCCATGTACGTCTTGAGCAGCAAGGGCTTGTCGTTTGTCTTGCGTTCGCGCAGACGGGCGACCCACTTCGCAGGCTCCCAGTAGGTCACGCGTGGGTCGGTGAGCCCCGCGGTCGCCAAGATTGGCGGGTAGTCCTTGGCCTCGATGCGGTCGTAGGGCGAGTAGGCGGCGATACGCTCGTAGTCGCCCTTGTCCTTGATGGGATTGCCCCACTCGGGCCATTCCGGCGGGGTGAGCGGCAAGTCTGCGTCGCCCATGGTGGTGAGCACGTCGACGAACGGCACCTGCGCCACGACGGCCTTCCAAAGATCGGGCCGCATGTTCGCCACGGCGCCGACGAGCATGCCGCCCGCGCTGCCCCCCTGGATCGTGATGTTGCCCGGCGAGCAATACTTGGCCTTGCACAGAGCTTCCGCAGCCGCGACGAAGTCACGGAACGTGTTGGTCTTATTGTCGAGCTTGCCGTCGGTGTACCAGCGGTAGCCCTTGGCCATGCCGCCGCGGACGTGCGCGATGGCGTACACAAAACCGCGATCCACCAGGCTCAGCCGTGCGGTGCCGAAGTCGGCGGGCATGGTCATGCCGTAGGCGCCGTAGCCGTACAGCAGCAGAGGGGCGGAGCCGTCCAGTGGCGTGTCGACGTGCGACAGGATCGAAACCGGGACCTGTTGTCCGTCCGAGGTCGGCGCCAAGATCCGTGTGCATCGATACTGCGCTACATCGTGCCCGCTGGGGACCTCCTGGGTCTTGAGTAGCGTACGTTCGCGCTTCGCCATGTCGTAGTCGAACGTCTGCTGCGGGGTGGTCGGCGAGGAGTAGGTGAACCGCACGACATCGGTGTCGAACTCCCAGCTGCCCAGCATGCCCAGCGAGTAGGCGGCTTCGTCGAACGCGATCGCGTGCTCTTCACCGTCTCGGCGGCGGCGAATCACGATGCGGGGGAGGCTATCTTGTCGCTCGAGTCGGACCGTCCACTCGGCAAACGTGTGCACACCCAGGATCAAGCAGCCTTCGCGATGCGGTACCTCGGTGGTCCAATGCTCGCGTTGCGGCGTGGACACAGGCACACGCATCACCTGAAAGTCGATCGCACTATCAGCGTTGGTGAGAATGACGAGGGAGTCGCCCTGCTGGCTGACGTCGTACTCGACATCCCGCTGGCGGGGCGCAACCAGGCGGGGCGCCGCGGTGGCATCGTTTGCGTCGATCAGCCGGACTTCACTTGTCGTGTGGTCGTGGGTCGAGATGACGATGCAGCCGCGTCCCTCTGTCGTCGATACCCCGACGAAGAATCCCGCGTCCGCCTCTTCGTAGACCACCACATCGTCGGCCTGTGGGGTTCCCATTGCGTGACGCAGCACCTTGCACGGACGGTGTTTGTCGTCGAGCACGGTGTAAAACACGTGCGCGCAGTCGTTGGCCCACGCGACCCCACCGTTCGAATCTTTGATGACGTCGGGGAGTGCATCGCCGGTCGCGAGATCGGTGAAGCGAACCTCGAAGAACTCCGAGCCCTTGTCGTCGACCGCAACCGCGAGTTGCTTGTGGTCCGGCGAGTGCGAGACCGAGCCGATCTGGAAGTACGCCTTGTCCTTGGAGGCGAGGTCGCCGTCGTACAGGAGTTCTTCCGAGGCGTTGGCGTCTGCGCTGCTTCGTCGACACCAGCGGGCATGCTGCGCTCCGACCTCGTAGCGGCGATAGTAGGACCAGGGTCCGTCCTTGGCGGGCACGGAAGCGTCGTCTTCTTTGATCCGACCCTTCATTTCGGCAAAGAGGGTCTCTTGCAGCGCTTCGGTCGGCGCCATGACGTGGGCGGTCCAGACATTCTCCGCGTCCAGATGCGTACGTATGTCCTCGCGCAACTTCTCCGGCTCGCGCATGACCTCCTGCCAGTTCTCGTCGCGAAGCCAGTGATACGGGTCGTCGCGGGTGATCCCATGCTGGGTGATGGCATGCGGACGCTGATCGGCGCGGGGAGGGGAGACAGGCTCAGTCATCGCGCCGCAAAGGGTGGCTCATTCGCGGCTGTCTCCGCAACCGAGTCCGTTGATCGCCTCTTGCCCGCTACCGGTTGGGGACGACGTAGATGTGCAGCGCGTGTGGCTCGAACTCGTCGACGAACGCTCCGTCGGCGAGCGTCAACGAGCGCGACTCCCCGTGGACCGCGATAGCGGGCGCGGAAGCCAGCCCATCCAGTGTGATCGTGGCCGTCGGCACCGCTGTGCCCGATGTGTTCAGCACCAGGACGTACGTGTGCTCTTCGTCTCGGCGCCAACCCGTTTCCAAGGGCGCTGGCACCGTGGCGGTGATTCCCGGCGGGTCGATCTGGCCTTGGAGCACGGATGCAAGTTCGGCGATGGTCTCGTGCTGCCGCTGCATCTCGTCGAGCACCGGTTGCTGTGTCGCGTCCCAAACGAAGGGGTTGAACGCCTGCGGGAAGTAGAAAATGCCCCGGGCGCCGTGGATGATCGCGTCCCAAACTTCGGCGCGATACTCGGCGGGCGTGGGGCCTCGGGAGCCTGCACCCGGGAAGTCTAAACGCTGGTCGCTGGTCTCAACGATCGCGAACAGGGGCTTGTCAGCCCAGCCGCGCAACTTGTCCAGCGATTGGCCAACGATCGTGATGTCGCCGCGGATCTCCTCGGTGAATAGCCAGCCCGAAACGGGATAGATGTCCTGGCTTACCCAGTCGGTCGCCTCGAGAAGTCGCGGGTAGCACTGGTCGCTCTCCGGAAAACACTCGCTTGAGGGCGGCTCATCGCCGGGTCCGTTGCAGTAGTCGCACGATGCAGGCAGCAGGACGTTGGGACCCGCAAGATTGACGAAGATCGGTCGTGTCGGATCGACGGCGTGCCAGCGCTCATACAGCGACTCGCACAACTCGATGCAGTTGCCGCCACAGGGTTCGTTGTTCCCCTGCACGTCGGGCTCGTCCGGGAGCGACCACGCCAACAGATCCGTTCGACCCACGTCGTCGGCCGGATCCGAAACGGGTCGGCGAATTATTTTGAACCCGATCTCCTGGGCTCCCTCGTCCCACGCGAGGCGGTCCTCCCACTGGGGAACCTCGAGCATCGTGTTACAGCCGCGTTCACGCCACACCTCGAACATCGACGTTGGTTGGCTGAAGACACCGATGGGGAAGAAACCATCGAGGAAGGGTCCGGAGGGCGCCTCCCCTGTCGTCTCGGGGTCGGTGGCATTGCCCCCGTCCGTCGAGGTGACGGCGCTGCACGCACAAAGCAGAAGCAGTGCAGGCAAGACCGTGGATCCAGAGCGACGAGGCACGATGGAGGGATGATGTCCGGCCCGATCGCGGGGTGCAACTCGATCTCGGTCAGTGCGTCGTATCGGGGCGAGCTGGTCTTGCACGCGGTTGTGCAACCGCTGCTACCCTGCCGCTTGAGCAGGTGCCCACCGTGTCCAAACCAAGTCGATCCAAGATTCCACTCATTCTCGTCATGGCCGGTGCCCTCTGTTTCGCTTTGGGTTGGCGGATGATCGGGATCATCCTGACCGGTGTCGGCGGCTTGTTGTTCGCAATGCGATCGAGCAGCAGCAGCGGCGGCGACAGCTCGGCGTCCGGTCAGAGCTGAGCCAAACGCGCATGCCGAGGGCGGCCGCGGGGAAGAAAACGGTGTGCGCCCGGCGGTGGGGTATTGTCGGGGGAGTGAAGTTCGGATCCACAGGACCTGCCGCGATCTGGCTCGCGGGTGCACTACCAGCGCGTGGACCGACCATCTCGCCGCCGACCGATACGGTGGTTGAGGGCTCGACCGGCGAGGTGACTGACCCCGGACCCGGGCTGAGCACATCGCCCAGCACTACCGACTCTGGTGACGCCCAGACCAGCACGGGCGTTGACCGCGATCCCGGAACCTCGACGGGGTCGGCCCCCAGTGTCGAGATGTACGGCGAGTGTGGCGGGCGGGCAGCTCTTACCTGTTTGCCGGGCTTGCTTTGTGCCGTCGTCTCATTGGCGGATGGTGCGCGGTCGATCTGCTCGCGCCAATGTGGCGATCCGGCCAACGACTGTGACCCACCCCCAGTGGGGTGGTCGCCAGTCTGCGCTGCTTTCTTGCACGACCCCCCGGACCCGTTCTGCGCCATCGGGTGCAACGACGACGGTGGTTGTCCGGCGGGGACGAGTTGCGGGGACGAGCCTCCGTTCTCATTGCCGTACTACTGCGTGCCGGACTGATGCGATGGCTACTGGTCTAGCCATCACGACGCCGATGTCATGACGCAGACGTCGTGCCTGCCAACGCGGTTGTCTAAGCGTTTTTGTTGAGCTTTTTGGTGACGTGCTCGTCTCGCCGCGGACTACGACGATGTATGAAACTTAGCCAGCTCGTTGTGATTGGATGCCTTGGGTTTTTTGCCTGCGACTCGGACGGGGGTGGTGCCTGTACGGAGATCGCGGTTGCGTCTGTCACCCTCGAAGTCGTTGCTGCCGAGGACGGCGAGCCGCTGCCAGACGCCACTGTTACTTTCACGCTAGACGGCGGCGAGATGCGCGAGCCCGACTCGCGAGACGACGACGGCGTGTTCGTGCTGGACTACGAGGAGACCGGCGTGTTCTTGGTGACGGTGTCGGCTTCCGGCTTCGAGATGCTTACGCGGAGCTACGACGTCGTGCTTGAGGAGGGCGGCTGTCACCCCGAAGGCGTGAGCGACACGGTTGAGCTGGGCAAGGCCGAGTAGCGCTTGCTTCGCCTACGTCCCGGTGCTTCCGTTCGAGCGAGACTCGCCTGCCGACTCGTTGATGAAGGCGTACCGGCCCGTGTTGGTCGGCGACTCCTGCAGGAACGTGGGCAGCTGGGGGAGTTCCGTGAACTCGCGAGCTGTCACATCGGCTGACGCTGCGCGCGCCATCGCGGCGCAAAAGAAACCCGCGGTGGTGCCTACGAGCAATCCTAGGAAGAACATCATCGGGGCGGGGGTCCTCACGGGCCGTCTGAGCCCTGGAATTCCATGTGCGGTTGTGCGACTGCGGCGGAAGGCCAAAGGTGGGACTCCTGATACAGTCCCGCAATGTCGCGGACCCAAGGACTCGTACTTTGCGCATTACTAGCCGGGTGTGATTCCGGCACCGATCCCGCGCAATCGGAGACGGGTGGTGGCACGACCGATGGCACCGCGCCCGGCTCGACGTCTGGCGCGGCCAGCACCGGTGCGGCCCAGACCGAAACGGGGCAGGCCAGCGGCCAAGGCGAGGAAGCCTCTGAAGGCGACGGTTCAGCGGACAGCACGGGACAGTCCGACAGTGGGTGCGGCGTCGACCCAGGATTCTCAGGCGCCGCCCCAGGCGAGGTCGAGATCGACGGGCAGGCGCGCCGTTTTCTGCTGGTCCTTCCCGAGGGGTACGACCCTGATCGTGCCTACCCGTTTGTCTTCATGTTCCACGGGCGTGGCGGCGATGGCCCGCAGTTCCGCACCTACAACGGCGTGGAAGAGGCGTCCGATAACAATGCAATTCTCGTGTATCCGGACGCACTGCCTAACGCGCAGCAGGGTGGGCTGACCGGCTGGGATCTGTCCGCCAACGGGATCGACGTCGCGTTCATGGATCAGTTGCTGGCCGACTTCACGGCAAACCTGTGCATCGACGAGACGCGGATCTTCGCGACCGGCCACAGCCACGGCGGATTTTTCAGCAGCGCGATGGGTTGCGTGCGCGGAGAGACCATCCGTGCCATCGCGCCCGTCGCGGGTGGTGGGCCCGGAGCGGGCTGCGAGGGCTCGGTCGCCGCCTGGCTGGCGCACCACACCGACGACGACGTGGTCCCCGTCGGCCTGGGAAAGATCGCGCGCGACCACTGGCTCGAGAACAACGAGTGCAGTGAAGATACGACGCCGATCGACCCGGATCCCTGTGTGACCTACCAGGGGTGCAACGACGGGCACGACGTCGTGTGGTGTGAGCACACCTTGGAGGAGAGTTTTGGTCCGCACGCTTGGCCGAGCTTTGCGGGCTCGGCCATTTGGGCGTTCTTCTCCGCCTACTGAGTCACCCAGGTCACCGCGCCCGAAAATAGCGTCGCGCCGTCGTCTTCGATGGTGGCTCCGCCCGCGGACTGGTCGGCGTCGTAGCCAAGAGCGACACGTCGGCGCGGAGCCAAGAAGCCGGCCAGCATCGCGTCCCCTTGCTCGAGTACGAAGTACGACACCTGTGCGGCATTACCCGGAACGCTGGCGATCGGCTGGGCGGCCGCAGGAGGGGCGGTGAAGAAGATGCCGGAGCCGCCTCCGGTGACGACATCGACTTCGCCGGTGAGTCCACCGGCTAGTGGTGAGCCCACCGCGAGGATTTCCATGGAGCCCGAGGGCGAGGGCTGGCCGCTGTCGGCAATGCCCATTTCGTCCCAGACGAGTCCCTCGAGGCAGATCGTCGGTACCAGAGCGTCGCGGTAGGTGCCAGCGATGTCGGAGGACTGCGCAGTCTCGGAGATGACGAGCAGCGTGAAGCCATTGGCGTCGGCCAGAGTTGCGTCAGTATCGGCGACGTAGCTCGTCACGTAGCCCAAGTCGTCGAGGGCACCGGTCAAGACCTGGTCGTAGGCCTCAGAGTTGTCACCAAGCTGGGTGACCAGTAGCGCGCACGGAGGGGCCATATCCTCGTCGCAGTCGCTTCCCTCGGTAACGCCCGCGGGTGGTGTGTCGTCACCCCAGCCGTCCTCGTCCTCGTCCTTCATACATGCGACGTTGCTCTCGTTCTCTGCCGCGCCAGGAAACGCAGACGCGGCGCTGGCACTGCCGTCGTCGCAGTCGGTACCTGCGGTCGTGTCTCCCGACGAAGGGTCGTCGTCACCCCAGTCGTCGTCGTCTTTGTCCTCCATGCAGGCGGTCGCGTCGTCGTTGGGTGCCGCACCGGGGAAGGCGTTGGCGGCCGTCGCACTGTCGTCGTTGCAGTCGGTACCGACTATGGTCGCGACTCCGGCCGGGTCGTCGTCGCCCCAGTCGTCGCCGTCTTTGTCCTCCATGCAGGCGGTCGCGTCATCGTTGGGTGCCGCACCGGGGAATGCGAACTCGCTGTCATCGTCGCAGTCGTCGTCGTTATTCACGGTGCCTGCGGGAGGGTCGTCGCCTTCCGGAACCATCGTGCAGTCGTCGGGATCGCCGAAGCCGTCCTCGTCCGTGTCCGCGCACCACAGTGGCGCAGGGACGCACGTGTCGGCATCGCCACAATCGTTGGAGACGCAATCACCGTCCTCGATGCACATCTCGCCGACCTCGCAGCTCGGGCCGCATGCGCCACCGCAATCGACATCGGTCTCATCGCCGTTTTGCCGCTCGTCCGAGCAGCCGTCATCGGGTCCTTCGCAGGTCATGCCGTCCCCGCAGCTGTCGGAGATGCAGTCGCCGTCCTGGGTGCACATCTCGCCGACTTCGCAACTCGGGCCGCATGCGCCACCGCAGTCGACGTCGGTTTCGTCGCCGTTGAGCGTGCGGTCTTCGCATGAAGCACCGCCGCTTCCGCCACCGTCGCCGCACGTCCCGGAGGTCTCGTCGCAGTCGTCGGATTCGCAGTCGCTGTCTTCGACGCAACCCTCACCCGTGTCACAGCCGTCGGGGCAGCTGCCACCGCAGTCGACGTCCGTCTCGTCGCCGTCCTGGATGCCGTTGCCGCAGCTCTCGCCGCCGGCCGACGCATCGCCGTCAGCATCAGCGTCGGCGTCGGCGTCAGCGTCAGCGTCGGCGTCAGCGTCAGCGTCGGCGTCACCCATCGTTGCTGAGTCGGAGCCAGTCTCGCCATCCGTCCCGCTGTACAACTCGGGGCAGGTTTGTGGCGATCCGACGTCCTGCAGAAGGCCGTCGTCGACGCAGGGGTCCGCGCAGCCCGTCATCCAAACGCCGAGCGTGCCGAGAAACGCAAAAGGAACCGTCGCTCTTGTCATGCTAGCCAAGGCGCCTAGTCTACGTCGCGGAGCGCCCGTCGGGGTCACCTAAAGCGCGTTTGGCCCCGATCTGCATGCTCGGAGTCGCGCAAGCCGTGCGTGTTTGGACCACGGACTCGCACTACGCCCCACGTTTATGGTGCGGGACTCAGACGTTGTCCCACGGGTTGGCCGCGGGCGTCATGAGCAGCTCCTCGATATCGCCCATCGTGAGCTTCTTGCCGCCCATGGAGTCGCGTCCGAGCGCGCCTTCGGCGACCTCACGTTTGCGACGCCCGAGTTCGACCATCTTCTGTTCCACCGTGTCTTCGACCACAAGGCGGTAGACCATGACCGGTTTCTCCTGGCCGATGCGATGGGCGCGGTCGGTCGCTTGGTCTTCGACCGCCGGGTTCCACCAAGGGTCGTAGTGAATGACGGTGTCGGCTTCGGTGAGCGTCAGCCCACTACCGCCGGCTTTCAGCGAGATAAGGAAGACGGGCGGTCCGTTCGGGTTCTGGAACTCCGCGACCACCTCTTCGCGGTTGCGGGTACCTCCGTGCAGCCACACGTACCCGATGCCCATCTCTTCGAGCGTCGCAGCAATGATCTTCTGCATTTCCACGAACTGCGAGAAGACCAGCGCCTTTCTCCCGGAACCGACGCAGTCACCGATGAGTTCTTTGAACGCCTCGAGCTTGGCCGAAGGAGGCACGGCCGAACCTTCGGGCAGCCCAAGCAGGTTCGGATCGCAGGCCACCTGACGCAGTCGGGTGAGCGCGGCGAGAATCGTCATCTGCGACTTCTCGACACCGACGTCGTCGATCCGACCCGTGATCTCGTTCTTGGCCGCCTTGAGGATGCGGTTGTACAGACCCAGCTGGCTCTTGCCGAAGTGGATGAAGAGCGTTTGCTCGGTCTTCTTGGGCAGCTCCGATGCTACGTCCTCCTTCTTGCGCCGCATGATGAAGGGGCGCACACGAACCCGCAGTTGGTCCAGCGCGCGCGTGTCTCCGTCTTCGATGGGCTTGACGTAGTTCTTTTGGAACTCGGTGAGCTTGCCCAGAAAGCCCGGGGCGAGGAAGTCAAAGATCGCCCACAAGTCGAGCAGGTGGTTCTCTACCGGGGTACCCGAGAGCGCCAAACGATGGTCCGACTTGAGCCTCTTGGCGCTCTTGGCGGTGCTTGTGGTCCAGTTCTTGATGTACTGCGCCTCGTCGAGGATGACGTAGCGGAAGCGGATCTTGATCAGATCCTCGATGTCGCGACGCAAGATCGAGTACGTCGTGACGATGATGTCGGTGCGCTTGAGCAGGCGGCGATTCTCAGCACGGTCTTGCCCATGCCAGACCAAAACCGACAACGACGGAGCCCATTTGTGGACCTCTTGTTTCCATACCGAGAGCACGGAGGTCGGGCACACGATGAGCGATGGTGCCTGGCCCTCTTCTTCCTTAGCTTTGGTGAGCAGGGCCAGTGCTTGCACGGTTTTGCCGAGACCCATGTCGTCGGCGAGGATCCCCGTCATGCGGTTTTGGTGAAGTTGCCATAGCCACGCAAAGCCGGAGCGCTGGTACTCGCGGAGCTTGGCGGTGAGCGCCTTGGCCTTGCGTGGGGCCTTGGCTGCCTTGTCACCGGTCATCGTCTCGAGCAGTTTCTTGACCTCTTTGGCGACAGTCGGTGTCGGGACCTCGCCCAACAGGCGCGCGAGGTTTCCGAGCTCGAGTGTCGAAACCTCGGCGTGACCTTGCTTGTCGAACTGGATGTCGCCCGCGGCTTCGGCCATGGGCTCGAGGATCTTCGGATCGAGTTTCACCACACTGCCGTCAGCCAGTGTGATCCACCGACGCCCCTCGTGCAGCCAGCGCAACAGATCGCGGAAGCTGATGAGGTCCTCCTCGCCGTCGATGTCGACGATCGCCTCGACATCGAGCATCGAGCCGTCGCCGGCCGACACCGAAACGCGCGGGTTCGGGGACTTGGAGCGGATCTTGGGAAGCCTGGGAATGCGCTTCTCCCAGTCCTCGGGGAGCAACGGGAGGCCCGCAACGAGAAACTCGATCGCGTCGTCCTTGATTGCCGTGAAAGCGTTCTCGATGTCGCTCCAGTCGAGCTTGAGATCGGCGAGGACCTTGCGGGCCTGGTCTTCGCGCTCAAGATCGCGGAAGAACGAGATCTGTTGTTCGCCGCCCTCGATGAGGTATCGGGCCGACTTGGGGTCCTCGCCGACAATGCTGATGGTGACGTTGCCGTAGACCGCGGCCAGGCTCACTTTGACGCGCTCGCCCGAACCCTCGATGGTCACGATGATCTTTTCGACATCGCGGGCGTCGCTCGCCAGCGCGAACAGGTCGCCACGAGGCACGCCAACGGTGTGCAAGCGGTCCGACAGCGAGTCCATTTGGTCGGCGTCGAAACGATTGTCCATCAAGATGCGCGGCTGGGCTGCGATCGCACTCAGGACCCACGGTGGTGTGTCCAGCACCATGAAGATCTCGGAGGTCTCCGGCCAGATGAACCACGTGGGTGAGCCACGGACAATGCGGCCCTGGTCGACCTCGAACGTTCGACGCGAAGGCTCATGTTCGAGGAACGCGTGAAGGTCGATGCGCCCGTCTTTGCGGGTCTCGGCTTGCACGCGCAGGACCAAGGGCTCGGTGACGAACTTGAGTTTGCCGACGCCCTTGAGACTGACCTGTGAGTGACGAGCGAAGTAGAGCAACCCTGCGAGTGGCTCGTCCTCGAGTTCGTGCGCGCCGTCGTCGTCGCGATCGCTTTCTTGCTCAAGGTAGTGGCTGATCATGCGATCGGCCGGGGGCATCGTTTCGCGGCCCGAAGTCTTGCGTCGCGATCCGCTACCGGCCGAGCCCGCGGCGAACACGGTGACAAACCAGCTGCCCGCACGCTGAACGATTTGGTAGCGGCGCGAACTGGCGCCGACACCGTCGGCCACGTCGGCGACCCACGGGTTTTGCGTGGTCGTGATCTCGGCGCCGCTTCGGTACTGCTGTCGCAGCGCAAGTCCCAGCGCCACCGCGTGGTGGCAGAACTTCTCCCACCCGTCCGTGAACGTCGGGCAACTGCACTCCGCCACGACCTTGCCGCCAGACTTGAGGTGAATCGCCGTACTGTGCGGGACCGGCTTGGTGCCTTTGACCTTGCCTTCGACCGCATCGCCATTGAACACGATGTCCGCGACGGCGTTAGCGTCGAAAAGTTCTTGGCCGGCTTTGGACGCTTTGGCGCTGGCAATACGGACCAGCGCTTCGGGCTCCACCAGGGGTAGAAAAGCTTCTAACTTGTTCACGTTTGAACCGGAGGGGCGGCCCGCACTCTTGAGGAGTTTGGCCCGCCTGCTTTGCATCCCAGTGCCCATTTGGGACGCCGTGGACACGCATGCAGTTTCGACCTCGCAGCGGGATTTGCCGCCTTCACCCTGAAGACCAGCGAATTCCGCGCAGCAACACGGAGTTATCACGAGTCGACGTGGCCGGTCCAGGAGACCACGGCCTCCTAACCCCCTGAAGCGCGGGAGCAGCATGTGAGATATCTTCTCGCGCCGTGGAGGTCATTGACGGGCTGAATCCAGGGGACCCCGGCATCGCGCTGCTTGTGAAGGCGATCCGAGGCATCGAGTCGCGAGACATCTTTCTGGTCCACAGCGGCGATCTGCCCGGGCTTGAGCCGGGGGCGTAGCGACTGATCTTGGATGTGCGCGAGCGAATCGGCGCGGTCGCGGACACGATCGAGGACCAACTGGGACCGATTTCGCTGCCGCGCCAGCCGCGTGCCGCCATCGTCTGGCCCCGGGCCCACCTCGGGAAGGACTTCACGCGTCGGTGCTTGGTGAGGGCCGCACAAAGCGTGCGTGAGGGCGGGGCGGTGTGGTGCGCCGTGCGCAAGTCGAAGGGCGCGGACACCGTCGCCGATGCGATGCGGACACTCATCGGTCCCGTCGACATCGTCGGACGCAGTAAGGGATACCGACTGTTTCGGGCCGAGTGCACGCGGGACCGCACGAAAGTCTGGGCCGAGGTTCTCGGGCAGCGCTACACGATCACGGATGAGGACCTGCTCCCCGGGGTCTCCCTGCATTCTGCACCGGGTGTGTTCTCGCGGCGTGGTTTGGATGCGGGTACCGCCGCGTTGATGCGTTACACCGCGGGGCTGCAGCTCGATGCGCCGAAGCACATGGTCGATCTTTGCGCGGGCATTGGGCCGCTGGCGATCTGGGCGGCGAAGCGCTGGACGGAGACGAAGGTGACGGCGGTGGACAGCAACCTACTCGCGGTGTCGCTTGCGCGGAGGAACGTCGAAGAGCTCGGACTGTCCGCGCGCGTTGATGTGCTTGCTTCGGATGGTCTGCCGAAATCGGCCGCGGTCGATGTTGAGCTGGCGCTGGTCAATCCGCCGACCCACGCAGACGCCGAGAGTCTGACGAAGTTGTGGACGGGCCTGAGAAAGTGGCTCGCTCCAACTGCGCGCGTCATCGCGGTTGCGACAAGGCCAGGCGGCGTGCGGGATGCGCTGGTTGGGATCGGAGCGAAGGTCGAATCGACGACGGTGCCCGGGTATACGATCGTGGACGGACGCTGGGGCTGAGCGAACAGTCCGAATCGTAGCCCGCGGAGGAGCGTCCTTCGACCTGAACGGGTTCTCCGTCGATCGATACACATGGATCCGCGGCGGACATCTTCGATCATGAGGCCGGTCAAGAGGGGTGTGAGTAGCCGGCTTGCCACCCGGCGCCAGTCTTCAGAGACAAAAATGCGGGGGGCGGGGATCGAACCCGCAGAATCTCTCGGGTCTGAACCGAGCGGCTTTACCAAAATTGCCCACCCCCGCGCGCAACGCCCTGGGCATCGCACGTGGCAACTACGCCAAATCGCCGTCAGTCCGGACGGCCTACGTAGGCGTCAGAAGCGAGGCTGGCCGCGCTCGCAAGATCCCCATGGGCAGCTCGCAGCCGGTGACCGGGGTGCTGCCGTGGAGAACGCGATGCGACGTGTGAGCCATTGCCTGGTGGGCATAGCGCGGTGGTGCCGGTCGTCAAGGAACCCTGACCCAGTCAGGGACACTATATAAGCGGAGCCTAGCTCCGGGGGATTGTGTGGACGTAAACATCATTCGAGTGGTAGCGCTTGTCGTCACATCTGTGGTCGTTGCTGGGTGTAGCGCCGATCGCGTATCGGGGGTCGGAGAAAGTTCGTTTGCGTCGGACCTCGCGACGGCCGAGTGCATTTCTGTCTTCTCGTGCGAATGCGACGACTACCCGTATCCCGACGAGGCGTTTTGCCGGGACTCGGTGGAAGGGATCTATGGCGCGCTCCTCGAGCCTGGGCGCAAAGCTGGGCTGAGCTTCGATGCCGAGTGCGCGCAGGGGTTCGTGGACGAATACAGTGAGGGCGAGTGCGGGTCCGTGTTCGTCGATACCGGCGAATCCGACACGCTCACATGCAGCTATTGCAGCCTCTACAACGGGGACAAGGCGCTTGGCGAAGACTGCACGCAGTACTCAGACTTCGATGACTGCGGCAGCGGGATGTTCTGCGAAGAGGGTAAGTGCTTCGATCCCTGCGCGGTGATCGCCGCTGGCGAGTCCTGCGAGGATCGGGGGTGGGGGCGAGACTGCGAGCCGGGTTACCACTGCTCACCGGACGCGGAGCCGGTGTGCACCAAAACACCGGCCACGGGTGAGGCCTGTCAGTACTACTGCGCCGAAGGCTCGTACTGTAACTTCGACGAAGTGTGCGCGGTGCTGCCGAAGCTCGGCGAGCCATGCGACAGCGCTCGGTGCGACGAGGGTTCAGCCTGCTCGAATGCCGCCATATGCGTACAACCGCCTGGCCCGGACGAGGAGTGCGCCAGCGGCGAATGCCGTACGACCGCATTTTGCGACTACGGGGACTTGGACAGCGCAGAGCCGGCAATTTGCCGAGCCCGCAAAGCCACTGGCGAGGAATGCGACGGCTTTGACCAGTGTGAGACGGGCTACTGCGACGAGACGTGCGTCGAGGAGCAGGCCTGGCTCTGCGAGTGAGCCGAGGTCTCTCGCCTACCCAGTCGCCGATCGCATGTCGAAGGGCACGCAGCGAACGGCGAGAGGACCGACCGCGGAGGCCAATGCCTCGGGCTTGGGGATGACTAAGCGAAAGGTCGTCCCTTCACCGAGCTTGGTCTCGACATCGACGCGGCCGCCCACCCTCCGAACCTCGGTCAGCACGGCGCTGGTGCCGACGCCTCTCCCAGAGATATCGGTCACCTCCGTTCGGCAGGAAACCCCATCGAGGAAGAGCAGTCGGACCCGCGCGTCGTTGTCCATCGCCTCTGCCTCCTCGGCCGTCAGCTTCCCGGTCTCGATCGCTGTGCTCACCAGGGCACCCACATTGATCCCGCGCCCATCGTCGGCCACCGTCACGGTCCAGTTCGTGTCGTCTTCGGCGATCACCAGCGAGACCGACCCACGCTGCGGCTTGCACCCACGCAGCCCTGCGTCCTCGAGCCCGTGGTCCACCGCGTTTCGGATGACGTGGGTCACCGTTCGCAAGACAGGGGTCGCCGTGTCTTGATCGACGAGCACCTCAAGCCCTTCGCAGCGGAAATCCACCGCCTTGCCGAGGCGTTCGGCTAGTTTCTCGACGAAGTTGTCGATCGGACCCAGCACGAGCGCGGCGGGCTTGAGGCATACCGAAGCCCTCCATTCCCGGACCGAGTTGTACTCGGGCTCGGCCGCGATCGTCCGCAGCTCGTCCATTCGGGCGTGCGAAACCTCGAAGACCGTCGCTGCCGTCCCGTCGTAGTCCATCTCAAGCACCCGCCGATGCGTCCGCAGAAACGCCTTGAACTGGGCCTCGATGGAGTCGATAGCCGCGACATCGATGGTGTCGAGTTCTTCGACGCCATGCACGAAGCGTGCGATCTCGTCCAGACCGTACGCAGTCGAGTTCCCCTTAATCGTGTGAATAACCCTGCGCACGTAGGCCGCGTCGTCGACGTGATCGCGAGCGACCTCTAAAGAGCTGCGGACGTCGTCAACGAAGCTCGCGAAGGCCCCCTTGGCCTTGAGCACAGAGACCAGCACCGCGTTGCTCCGAGCCTCGCGCTCTGCTGCCTCGAGTGCGGTGGTGTCGCTGATACTCATGAGGACGGCTTCGGGTTGCCCCGACTCACCCCGGATCAGCCGTGGCTCGACTCGCAGGACTCGGCCCTCCAGTTCGAAGCGCGTGACAACCTGATCCGCAAGGACGTCCTCGGGCAAAAGGTCTTCGAACAGCTGGTCGAGCCCCGCCGCATAGTTGCCGTACGCGCGCTCGCTGAGCCCGAACACCTCACCGAGGTTGCGGCCTCCGATTTCTTGGGCGGCCAGCAGTTCGCGGCACGACCGCGTGTAGCCGTCGGCGATGATCAGGTCGCGATCCAGCACCAAGAATCCGAACGTGACATTGTCGAGAATCGACCGTAACTGATGCGTGCGCGCGGCAACGACGGCCTCCAGCCGCGCGGAGTGCCGCTGCAGCTCATCGGCTTTGGCTTCCACGACAGCACGGCGACGCCGGTTTTTCTCGTCACGCACCAGAGCCTTGTCGAGCTGTTTCTGGATAATGCTCTGTGAGCCGTTGTAGAGCGCGCAGACCTTGTCCTTGAGCACCGTCACCGTCTTCTCGGCGGCCAGCGCTCGATCCTCCCAGGGTAAGTCTTGAAGCTCTCGCATCTCTTGTGTCCTATCCCAGCGCGACAGCGACGAGAGTCTGGTTGATATGGAGCCCGTTGAGCTGTTCGCCGTAGGTGTCGAAGCCGATCGATGTTTCGCAGACGTCTTGCAGGACCTCTGTCAGACGCTCGTGATATTGCCGTTCCTTGGCCTCCAACGCCCGAAGAATGCAATTGCAGGCGAGCAGAAACTTGCGTTTCTTGCCGCCGCGTTTGAGCGACTGCAGGTCGGTACGCAAGCTCTCGCTCATGTCGTTGTGTCCGCCAACGCTGAGCACCATGCCTTCCTCCACCGCACAGTAAAAGACCAGCGATCCGTCGTCTTGGATGCTCTGAATCGATCGGACGTACAGTTCGTTGTTGATCGACAGCGTCACGGGATTCATGAAGCTGACGTCCCCGGTGACCTCCGCCGGGTCCATGCCCAGGACGCGCGCGTACGCTTCGAGCGCCGGAAAACCGTCGATTTCGTAGACACGGCGCGCCGCCGGGTCGCAGCGCGTGATTACCAGCCGCCGATCGCTCGCGGTAAAGTGCTGGTGCTTGAGAATCTCGTGCCCTCCTCCGGGGCTGTAGGCCATGAGAAAGACCGCCGCATTCGTCTTGGCCACCCCGTTGGCGATGACCTTGGTCTCCTTGAACGCCAGGTCGTCCCCAGCGCTGCCACCGAGCAGCGGTACCCCTTCGAGCGCGTCCGCCATCGTCGCCGATGGCCATTCCTCGCGCATGCGCAGGCCGTCCACGAACATGACGCAGAAGTAGTCGTTGGGGTCGAAGTCCTCCGGATCGACACTCAGGGTGCCGAAGAGTGCGCCTGCCGCCGACTGCACGACGGCATCGTCGGCATCGCTGAGGTTATCGACGACAGCGGTCGCCCAGCGCATCTCGGGCGTGCACAGCCCGGCGATGACCACGGCGCCGTTGGAGTGCTCTCCGCCGATACTCTCCCCTGTGCTGGTGCAGCCCACGAGGGGGACCCCCGGGTAGCGAGCCGCGAGTGCGCGAGCGACTCCATCGGGGTCCTGCTTGGTGCTCGCGAACACGATCAGCAGCGACAGTCCCGTTTCCGGGACGTCCCAACCGGCAACGGCCTCCGCGACCGCACTGTCGGAGTTTTCGAGAAACGAGCGACCTTCGAATACACGCATCGGCAATCAGTCAGGTTTCGACATCGGCGAGGCGGCTCCGGGCTTGAGCCTGCGTCCGCTTTTCGTGCCGGATCTGTGTGGCCGTCTTTACCGCAGTTGCCGCTAAAGTCCCGGGCAGAGCAGCACAACGTCGTCAACGAAGAAGTTGGTGATCTCGTTACCCTGCGTTTGGCCCTCAAATCGGATCGTGAGGATCATGCCGTCGGCGAAAGCGCTGATGTCCGCACTCACGAGTGTGTACGCAGAGTAAGCCGCGGCATCGTCTCCCGTCACTTGAAACACTGGGTTGCCATCGACGGCAATCGTGAGCGTATCCAGTTGGGGGCTGATCGTTGTGGCACTGAAGATCCAGAGTTGGAACACCAGCTGTGTGGCCTCCGGTGGAATCTGTACATCTTGCGTGACGCTCGCTGTCTCTTGTGTCCCGAGTACGCCGCCGAAACGAGCCCAGAACGCTCCGGTGAACGCTCCCTCCCCGCCGCAGCTCGCGTCGCACAACGGTGTCTCCGTGTTCGTCGACGACTCGGTCCAGCTTGCGCTTGGTGTCCCCATCTCGAAGCTAGGATCCGAGACCGCGCCGAAACACACCTCGCCCAGTGATTCGAATGCGCAGACTTCGTTGTCGACACACGTCATGCCGGGCGGGCAAGTCTGGCCGAGCGCACAGTCGAGGTAGCACATCGTCGCGCCATCGCCTGTGTCTCCGCAGGCGACCGGTGCGTCGCCACCGTAGTCAGCCACAGGGCAGTCGGCCGCGTCTTGGCAGTCCTGCTGCGCGCATACCGAGTAGCTTGGATCGCCTGCGAGCTGATGGCAGGCCTCTGAAGCTTGGCACGCTGACACGGGTACACACGGTTGGTACCCGGCGACCGGCGTGGGATATGCACAGAGTTCTCCGAAGCACGTCGCGCCAGTCGGACATCCCTCGTCGTCGGAACATGCCAACGTGCACTCCAACCCGGGAATGCCGTCCACGTTGGAGCAGGCTGCCGTGCCACCCTCGGGCGCCCGTGGGCAGTCGGTGCTCTCGACGCATCCAGCCTGGGCGCAGGTACCCACCGTGGGATTGTCGCTGTCGTCTTGCAGGCATGTCGCGCCAATCGGACAGGGGAACAGCGGCGGGGCACAGCCCTGATACGGCTCTACGGGCGGCCCGGGCGGCGTATTGGTGTGGACACACAGCAGATCCAAAAAGCAGACCTGCCCGTCTGGGCACGTCTCACCGTTGTCGCAGCTCAAATAGCAGCTGTTGATGCCGTCGGGGTTGCCGTCCGCGTCTGGGATGTCGGCGCACGTGACGATCGCCAGACCCGTGCTTGGGGCCGGCGGGCACTCGCAAGCGTCCACACAGCCGGACCCGGTTGGCGTGAACACGCACGAGCCTTCCCCCGGCTGGCCGGTCGAAACGCACGTGCCAGCGGAACTCATGCAGTCTTCGCCGTCCACACAATCGGCCCAAACACCGGGCATCGGTGAGCAGGTTGGTGCATCCGAACTACTGTCCTGCATTGCCGTGTCTGCGTCGTTCGGCGTCGTGGAGACGTCGCCGTCCGTTGTATCCGTCGCGTCTGAATCCGTCGTGGGAGACGTCGGTGATCCCGTGGTGGGCAATGTCTCGGGACCGGGGTCGCTACTGCTCGTGCCACTGGCGTCGGTCAGCCCAGCGGCAGGATCAGAGCAGCCCAACAACACGAGCGCAGACCACTTGGGGACCAGACAGACTTTTCGAACCCAGGATGTCACCAGTCGGACGCTACCGCCGTCGGTTGGTGCCCGGCAGCGCAGATTTTGCAGAATCCAGAGTTGCGCGATTCATCAGGGGCGCAGTCGTTGCTCGATCTGATCGAGCAGCTCGCCGCGGCGACGTGACCAGGCCGCGGCGTCGATGTGCATGACGTCCCACCCGCGGAGTTTGAGCACCAGTGGCTGGTGCACGTACTGGTCGAATGCGGAGACGCCTTGGCCGCCTTCATCTGTCAGAATCGCGAGGGCGAACTGACCATCTGAGGCGCCGGGTTTGGCGACGGCCAGTGGGATCTCAAACTTGGAACTTCCGATTCCTTGCTCGCTGTAGACGCCTCGCTTCTCAAGGTCGTAGCCGATCTGAGCGGCCAACGGGAGATGCCCATCGATGACACGGCGCCGTGTCGCGGTGGTCCGGTCACGTGGTATGCCCCGAACCTCGTCAAGGATCCTGACGGCGTGATCGTGCCGACCACCGCTCTTGGCGTGTGCGAAGTCGAGGTAGCCCTTGAACAGCCGGGGTCCGCTGTGGGTCGAGTTGCCCACATGCAGCAGGCGCGGCTCGAAGGACGACACGACGTAGCAGCCACGTTTTGCGCGAGAAATAGCGACGTTGAGCCGACGTTCGCCGCCGCGCTGACCCAGCGGACCGAAGCGTGCAGGCACATAGAGCTCCTCGCCGCCGCCCTTTCTCTTGCGGATCACAGGCGCGTGACCGAGTGAGAACACGATGATGTCGCGTTCGTCACCCTGCACTGACTCCAAGTTCTTCACGAAAGGGCGTTCGTCGAGTGCGTCCACTTCGCGGGCGGACGACCACAACTCGCCGAACACAGAATCGGATGTTGCGCGGGCGTCGATCGCGTCGAGGATCGTCTGGCGCTGCTTGAGGTTGAAGGTCACCACGCCGACCGTCGGTCTCGGGTCACGCGAAAGCAGATCGTGCAGCAGGGTGACGACGCGTTCCGCCTCAGGGCGGTTGAGACCCGAGTCGTACTTCCCGTCCGGCACGTCGACCCATTTGAGCGCTGAGGGGGCGAGCAGGCCCGCGGTCGAGGGAATCGTGAGTAAGTCGCCGTCGTACATCGAGTGGTTCGAGTACGCGATGAGCTCCTCGGACTTGCATCGGTAGTGCCACTTCAACCCCATGTGAGGGCAGCGACTGCGCGCGAGCACGAGCAGCGATTCGGCCGCGAATGCGTCGCGAGCCTCGATGCCTGCTTCACTCAGGTCGTCGTCGTTGTCCGACTCGCCGAGTTGGAAGAACGACGTGGGCGGCATTTGTTTGTCGTCGCCTGCAACGACAACGCGCTTGGCGCGGAGCGTTACCGGAAATCCGGATTGCACGGTGCACTGCGAGGCCTCGTCAAAGACCACGAGATCGAACAACGGCTGTCGCGGAAACAAGACCGCCATCGTCTCGGGGGAGACCAGCCAGCAGGGAACGACATCGAGCAGTCCCTCGTTGGAGAACGTGCGCACGAACTGTCTCAGCGGCATCAAACGTCGCGACTTGCCGACTTCTTTGAGGATGTGCTCCTTGAGTTTTTGACGTGGGGTTCTGCGTGCGCGGTACTTGGCGTCGGGGATAGCCAGCAGCTCCGCCTGATCAAGGCGCTCGCGAATCGTGTCGGCCTCGAGTTTGCGGCTCAAGGTCGAGCGTGCGCATCGCTTCTGCCGCACGGCTCACCGTTTGTGCCTCGGCGGTCGTACCCAACTCGGCGAGTTGCGGCACGGACGCGCGCAAGGTGTCGAGGTGGGCGCAGGCCCAAGCGCGCGTCAGCGCCTCGCGCCAAGTGGTCGCGTCAGCGTCCGGAAGCGCGTTGGCGACCAGATCCAGGGCCGGGCGGCCGATCGCATGGGCACTGTCGAGTTGTGACCACCATCCGTCGGACTCCCGGAGGCGGGCACCATCGGCACGAAGGTGTCCACACAGCTCACGGAGCGTGGCTACGCTCGGATCAACGACCCAGGGGAACCGGGTTGCAATCGGTTGCGTGGCGCCACGTAGTTTGTCGACGGCCTCAAGCTGAGCTTCGCGCCGGGCGAGGTTTGCTTGCGTCGCGTCCAGCGCTGCTGTCGATGTTGGGAGGTGCAGCCCGAGATTCTCCAGTCCGGTCGTGGTCCCTGGAAGTCGATTGGCGAGGCCTGCGAATTCATCGAGCTTGGCGAGCGCGCCTTGGGCCGCTGCGCCGTCTTTGGGCGAAAGATGTGGGACGCCCAGCGCCTCAAACGCCGCGCGAGTTTGATCCCACGCCCGCGTGGCCTCGACCCGGTCTTGGATCTCGCGCAAGAACGAAGGCTCAAACCCCGCGCCCGCGCGTTGTGGCCATGCCTGCACCAGCGCCCGGCGTAGCGCGCCACGTGAGCGCCACCAGGTCGGGGAGAAGAATCGACCGAACCGGCCCGCGTAGCTCTGCATCACCGCAGCCTCGCGCCCCAAAATGTCGCACTCCGCGAGTTCGCTGGGCTCTGACCAAAGTGCCAATGCCGTCGAATGTTTGGCCCACGTTTGCCCAAGAGCAGTGATGTCGACCGAGGGGTGAGCGATCGTTGCCGCCAGCAGTTCTCGGTCTCGCGGCGTGGTGGCCAGGTCCAGTGCCTGGCGAAGTAGGCTCAGGCCCGGGCGAGCACTGTCGAGATCTGCGGCGGTTGTTGCGTCGTCCGCCAGTACGGTTTCGGTGGCCTCCGCGACCACTATCGCCGCGTCGATCTCCGTGCCCAAGGTCGCCATGGCTTGGTCATCGGCGGTGTGCAGACCAGGGCGAGTCTGCTCGGTTTGTTGGCGCCACCACGCCGAGGGCGACCAGAGGTCC
>JAESSZ010000814.1 GCA_016763875.1 Nannocystaceae bacterium | reverse complement strand
GCGTGGAGACCCAATCCTGCGGCAACGCGCGCGCGCGTTACAGGGACTTGAGGCGCCCCCGCCGGTCGAGGTTCCGCCGCAGCTCAAGGCAACGTTGCGTCCTTATCAGCAGGAGGGCGTGGACTGGCTTCAGAACTTGCGGGCGCATGGCGTCGGTGGGGTGCTCGCCGACGACATGGGCCTGGGAAAGACACTGCAGACCATCGCGCACATTCTGACCGAGCGAGTGTCGGGTCGGATGAAAACCCCGGTATTGGTCGTCGCGCCCACCAGCGTCGCCGGAAACTGGAAGCGGGAACTCGCAAAGTTCGCTCCGTGCCTCAGCGTGGTCGAGTACCACGGGGCAAAACGCGCGAGCCTCCGCGGCGAACTGGCGAAGGCCGATGTTGTCATCTCGTCCTATCCCATCGTGACTCGCGATCTGGAGGAGCTGAAGAAGCACAACTGGCACATGCTTGTTCTGGACGAGGCGCAGATCATCAAGAACCCGCGCAGCCAGGCGCACAAAGCGGCCAAGGCCCTCGAAGCCGAGTATCGACTCTGCCTTTCCGGGACGCCGATCGAGAACAACCTCGAAGAACTCTGGGCGCTCTTCGACTTCGTCTTGCCTGGTCTGTTGGGTAGCGTTCAGCAGTTTCGCACTGCGTTCCGTACCCCGATCGAGCGTATGGGAAGCTCAGATCGTCTCAACGTTCTGCGTCGGCGGGTTGCGCCGTTCATCCTGCGTCGCATGAAAGAGTCGGTCGCTCGCGACTTGCCTCCCAAGACGGAGATCGTGCGCACGGTCGGACTCGCGGGCGACCAGCGCGAACTCCACGAGGCGATCCGCATTGCCGCGCACGCCGAGGTTCGCAAGGTCGTGCGAAAGAAGGGTATCGCCGCATCGACGATCGACATTCTTGGTGCGCTGATGAAGCTTCGACAGGTTTGCTGCGATCCAACGCTGGTTCCCGTCAAGGCTGCCCGCGAGGTCGAGCGTTCAGCCAAGCTTGAGGCCCTGCTCGAAATGCTCGACGAGCAACTTGCCAGTGGCCGTCGCATCCTCATCTTCTCGCAGTTCACCTCGATGCTCGCGATCATCGCGGAGCGCCTGCGTGAACGCGAAGTTCGCTACGTGTCGCTGACCGGGGCGACCGCCGACCGGAACAAACAGGTCGATACGTTCCAGGATGGCAAGGCGGAGGTCTTCCTGATCAGTCTCAAGGCGGGCGGCACGGGCCTGAACCTGACGCGTGCCGATACCGTCATCCACTTCGACCCGTGGTGGAACCCCCAGGCCCAGGCGCAGGCCACGGACCGCGCTCACCGCATCGGTCAGCGGAATCCGGTCTTCGTCTACAACCTGATCGTCTCGGGTAGCGTCGAGGAGCGCATGCTCGCGTTGCAGCAACGCAAGCGCGAGCTCGCCGATGGCTTGCTTGCGCCCGGCGGCGAGACCTCTGAGCTGTCCGAGCGGGACGTCGAGGACCTCTTCGCACCGCTGCAGTAGGCGGCCCCGGGGGGCGCGCTGCCCCCCTCATCGGACGCGGCTTAGTCCTCGGACTCGCGGTCGACGGCGTCCAGCAACTTGGTCACGCCAGTGATCTTGTTGTGCTTGAGGATGTTGTCGATGCCCAACTGTGGCCCCTGAATCAGCGTCACGGCGCGATTCTCTCTGACGATTCGGTCCAGGATCTCCTTGACCTGTTCCGGCTTCAGCGTCGCGACCTGCTGCACCAGGGTCTGAAAGTAGTCGTAGGGTCGGTCAGCGCGCATCGCTCTCGCCAGTTGGTTTGCAAGCCCCTTGGGATCGCCTTGTTGACCGAGCATGGTCCGAACCGTTTCGCGCCGCGCGAACGCAAAGAGCCGGTCGAAGTCGTTGCCATCTCGAACGGCCTGCACCGCCTGCTTGATCGCCCCGAAACCTTCGCCTGCCTTGGCGCTGTCAAGCGCGCCGCCGATGACCAAGGACGGTCGCGAGGCGTCGACCCGCGAGTAAATACCGTAGCTGGCTCCCAGCTTCATGCGCACAGCGGCGACGTTGAAGTTGAGCATGGCAGCGAGCACGAGCAGCGCGGCATGATCCTCACCGTAGACTTCCGCCATCGGGTAAGCGATAAACACGTCCGTCTGGACCTTCTTTTTGTCCATCTCCGTCATGTAGCGGACCTTGCCGGGCTTTGGCTCCGGAGCCGTCTTCCGGGTCGTGCCCGTGCGAGGCTCATTCCAGGTATTGCCGCGCTCACGTAGCAGCGGCGAGCCGAAGTATCGCTCGATGTACTGAATCGCGAGCTCCATGTCGAAGCCGCCGGTGATGATGATCGCGCTGTTCGCTGCCCGGTAGTGCTTCTCGCGAAACGCCTCAAGGTCTGAGAGTTTGAGATCTCGAAGTACCTTCGGGTTGGTGATCGCGGGCCGGATATGAGGATGGCCCTTACCGAAGAGCGCCTCGTTGAATGCTCTTTCGCGATTGGCCCGCTGCAGGTAACTGGGCTTCTCGAGTCGCTTCTTCTCGCTGAGTTTCCACAGTTCGAGTGAGCTGGTCTGGTAGCCGGCGTTGACGACGATCTGCGAGAGCCCGGCGATGATGAAGTCCAAGTAGACCGACAATCCCCGGGAGGTGAACGTCGTTGCCTTGGGCCCCACGTTGCTGCCAAACACGCCGCCAGCGAGGTCGAAGAACTGCATGAGATTTGCCCCGTCGCGATCGCCTTCTTGCAGGCTGAACAGGGAGTTGGACAAGTCGGCAATGGCCGCGTGCTTCTCGGAGTCCACCTCGCCGGCTCTGACGATCACCTGGATGTCCATCACTGGGATGTCGGTGGACTGCACCAGGACGACGGGCATTCCGTTCTCGAGCTGGTACTCGATCGATTGACCAGCCTCGGTCGTCGCGACGTTGACCTTGAGCGGCTCGTGGGCCTCGGCCGGGTCGATGTCGTCCGGGACGGACATCTGGTCTTCTTCTTTGGGTTCGTAGCCAAAGCTCGCGCGGTCGATCTTCGCCTGCTCGCTCCCGTCGGGCACGACCTTGATGACCATCGCTTCTTCGCGCGAGAACCATTTGCGTCCCACCTTCTGCGCGCGCTCCGGTTTCAGCTCGTCGAGCAGAAAGAGCTCCTTGCCAAGCATGCCCGGGTTGTCCGTGCGCTCGTCGAGGTAGTCCGCGTAGGCGCCCGAGCGCGCGCCGATATTCGCGAGCTGGCTCAGCAGTTCAAGGCGGGTTCGTTGGCGCACGGAGTCGTAGGTGCCCTTACCGTCCTTTCCCTTCAGCTCAGGGGAGAATCCGCGCGTAATGGCATCGAGGACCTCGTCCACGCCACGGTCGAGGTCGCGGACCTTTTCGGTCTCGATCTCGATCCCGATGAGCTGAGCCTCGCCGCCCCCCAAACCGGTGTAGTTCCACTTCTTGACCACGCTCTCGCGTTTGTTGCGGGTGAAGAAGGCGACCGCCGTTAACATCGTCTGCAACGCAGCTTGCGCGGCCACAGCGTCAGGCGTGAAGCGTGGCGGTTGCCGAAACAGGATCATCGCCGACGGCTTCTTGACCGGGGCTTCGATCTGCACGTTCTTCGACAAGAACTTTGCGGGGGGCACAACCGGACGGGCGGGCGGCGCCACCTTGGGAAGGCCGCCCAGGTACTTCTTGGCCAGGGAAAGGACCTCGATCGGGTCGACATTGCCCGTCACCACCAGCGTGGCGTTTGATGCCACGTAATGCTTGCCAATGAAGGTGCACGCGTCTTCGGGCGTGATTGAAGCTATCTGCGTGTCGATGTCGGCGAAGTTCTGGGTTCGGTACGGGTGTCCGGGTGGGTACGCCTTGGCCAGCACCTTGGTGTACAGCTCTGCGTTGACGTTTTGCCCACGAAGCCGATGCTCGTTGCGCACCACGTCGCGCTCGCGCACGAACTCTGTCTCGGCCACCGCATCGCAGTCGTACCCCAAACGTAGCTTGGTGTACTTCATGTACGTCTCCAGCTCGTCGGTCGTTCCGGTGTGCATGTAGTGCGTGATGTCAGCCGCGGTATAGGCGTTGAACGTCAGCGTATGCGTAGGTGCGTCGGTGAACAGCGGCGTGGTGCCAGGGCCGTCGACGGGCATCTGGAACATGAGGTGTTCGACGAAGTGCGCCATGGCGGCTTTGCCGGGCGGGTCGTCGCGCGAGCCGACTCGGTGCCGGACATCGAACTGGATAAGATTGGTGTAG
>JAESSZ010000813.1 GCA_016763875.1 Nannocystaceae bacterium | reverse complement strand
CGGCCGAATCCCCCGAATCCCCCCAAGCCGTAGCCGCGGCTCTTGCCGAAGCTGAAATCGCCGTTGGCATCGCCCGGCGGCGTGAACCCGGTCTCAGATCGCGTCAGGGTCCATGCGACCTGAGCACCGATCAGCGGCGCGCCGTGCAAGTACTCGCCGATCACGTTCGCGGTCAACGTGTCGCCGTAGATCAACGGGCTGGACTCTGGGCGCTCGATGGAGACCTTGAACTCGGGGGTTCGGTAGGTCTCGACAGGAATCGAGTGGTAAAAATGCTGGTCCGACGAGAAGAAGCAGGCCAACGTGATGTCCAGGTTGTAGTTGCCGGTCCCGCCGTCGGCGTCCGTTTCGAGGTCGACCGCAAAGGTCCCGAACTTGCCCACGCGAACGTCGCCCGCGGCGACCTCGATCCCGCGCGGGTCGTTGAGTACGTACGCCGCTGTGAAGTCTGTCGCCCACATCTCGACCCCACCGGTCGGCCCGTGGGTTTCCTTTCGGAAGATTCCTGCGACGTGAATGGTATCGCCCGGCTTGTACGGGGTCCGGTCGGTGTAGATGAACGCGCGCGCTTGATCGCTGGGTTTGGAGGACGAGCCCCAACGGCCAAGCAGATCGCCGCGGTCGATGCGGACGAAAGCCATGTCGTCCTCGGTTTCTGCGACGATGACCCCAGGGTTACTCGACTTGCCGACGCTGGGGGTCGCAAGCCCGTTGTCGTCTGTGGCTCCGGACCATAAGGTGGCGGAACCAAGACGGTCCAGGATGCTGAGGCTGGCGTTGGCGACGGGAGAGCCGTCCGACAGCCTGGTGACCTGGATGAGGCCCCTGTCGCGGTCGAGCGCGGCGGCGATTCCTAGGTCTGTGATCTCGAACAGGCCGTGGTAGCCCAGGCGTCGCCGCCATCCGCGTTGGTCGATCTCCTCGGAGCGCACGCTGAGCCAGACCGCATGGCGCCCGGGCAGCAGTGCTTTGGCGAGGTCGACGGTGATGACCTCGGATCGTTTGAGCGATGCCGAGACATCCAACGTGTCGGTCCAGGTCGCGGGGTGGCCGGGCAGGGGCCAGTCAAGCACTCTGGACACAGGCCGCGTGTCCATAAAGTCGCCGATGTCCGCCGTATCCAGCGCACGGGCCTCCAGCTGCAGTTCGCTCAATCCGCCCACGCGCAGCGATATCTCTTTGCTACCCGCGCGCTCGATGACGCGCGGGCTCGCGCCCGGGGTCATCGCGGTTAGCTCCGCGTAGGGCGGCCCGAGTTTGATGGTCTTGCTGAACGACTTGACGAGTGTTTGTCCGAACGCATCCACCACCCCCGGATCGACGGTGACGGTGTAGCGACCGCCACCCTCGAACTTGCCGGAGATCTGGATGCCGTTCCACGACGCCGTGACGGTCATGTCGTCCACTGGCGGCATGACGTGCACTTTGCTGTCCACCTTCGCGTCGGTGATTCGGTTGGTGGCATCAATGCGAATGCCGCCGCTCGATCCGCAAAGTTGTGCCCCGCAGCCGCTGTACGACAGGCGCAGTGGTGGGTAGGTGGTGAACACGGACACCAGGGCTTCGCTCTTGTCGGGCCCCTCGCCAAATGTCCCAGGGGGGAGCTTGAGCGTATAGGTCGTGTCGGGGCTCAGCGCCGAGTTGGGCTTGACCCGCACGGTCCGCTTCTCGCGCCACGCGACCGTCTCGTCAGTGGACGCAGAAGTGGCGGGGGGGGCCGCGAGGGTGAGCGCCGCGAGTTTGCCTTTGCCACGCAGCTCAAGCGCCCCCACGAGCGCGGTCTTGGCGATCGGCTGATTGAAGACGAGCGTGATCGTTGGCTCAAGCGCGACGTGGTTTTGCCCCGAGTACGGCGAGCTCGATTCGAGCGCGAGCGTTGGTGTGGAGAAGTTCCAACTGACGGGCGCGGCGAGCGTCTTGCCGGTCGTGGCCTCAACACCCGCGGGCACGGTGACCTCATAGGTCGTCGAGAACGGCATGCGCCCTTCGGGCTCCCAGACCATGACCTGCGTGCCCAGCCATCGCGCTTTGCCAGCGGGTTTGGGAGAGATCGTGAGCGGGACCGGTTTAGTGCGCAGCGACTCGACGGCCGCCAACGGAACCATGGGTTGGTTGAAGGCGACCCGTACCGCGCCGACCAAACCCTGCGGGCCCACGGGACCGTAGCGCTCGACCTCAAGTTCGCTCGCGGCCGCGGCGGGGGGACCTGCCGCGACCTTCTTCGGTTCGAACGGAAGCTCGATGCGCTCGGCGACTCCCTTGGGCTTGGCGGGTCCCGGTCGCGGCGTGAGTGTCTCGCGAGGTCACCCGGTTCTTCGGCCAGGGCGGGCACGCCCGCCCATAGATCGAGCGCGACGGGGCCGGCGTCGGCGACCTCGGGTTTGCTTCCGTCCTCGGCTGGCGTCTCCTCGGTCTTCGTGCACACCGTGAGAAGCAGCACGAAGGGCAGCAGCAGAACGCAGGCCAGGGGCGTGGGCCGGGAGAACATGCGGGGAATCGTACGTCGGTCCAACGGATCTCCGAAGCTACACACTGGATGAAAAGAGCGATGGGGGCGGTTCGCCGTTTGGCTCGCCGCCGCCGTGGATTTCTAGGGACGTTTGAGGCGTTGTGAAGTTCTCTGCGACGGGCCCGCGGCGTTGCCGCGAGTACGGGACGCTGTCACGCTGTCCCGCGCGAGCCCACCAAGGTCACCCATGAAACGAAACGCTTCTCGATCCATTCGCGCCAACGCCCATGCTCGCCGCCGACTCGGAGGTTTGATCGCTCTGTTCGCGATCGCCGGGGTGGGCGTGTCCCCGGCCTGCAAAGAAAGCGAAAAAGACTCAGACAACGGTGACAGTGCGTCGGACAAAAGCGACGGCGGCGGGCCGTCCTTGGGAGCGATGGGACCGCTGGCCAAGATGTTTGCCTCGGGTCTCACCGAGCCCGGCCCCTACGATGCGCCGCGTTCCTCGGCCAGTTTCGACAAGGAAAAACCGCACCTGCTGGTGATGGAGTTCGACAAGCCGATCACCGAAGTCGAGTCGGTCTCGATGTTTGGCAGTTCTACAGGTACGCCTCTGCGCAGTATTCAGGACTCGCTGCGAGAAGCTGGTCGCAACGACGAGGTCGAGGGGATTGTCCTGCGGTCTTCGGGGTTTTCTATCAGCATGGCGCTCGCTCACGAACTGCGCGCGTCTCTCATGGCGTTCCGCGACACGGGCAAGAGCCTTCGCTGCCATACGGAGAACGTCAGCAACGCGGCGTACTACGTGCTGACCGCGTGCGAAAAAATCGGTTTGTCGCCGCTGTGTGACGTCGCGATTACCGGGGCCGCGGCAACGCCGATCCACGTCAAAGGCTTGCTGGATCGGGTCGGGGTGAAGGCCGACTTTCTTCATGTCGGCGACTACAAGGGGGCCGCGGAACCCATCACCCGCGAAGAGCCAAGTGCACAGATGCTTGAGACGCTTGGCGCGCTGCTGGACCAGTCGTACGCAACCGCGGTCTCGGGGCTTGTTGAAGGTCGCGGTCTCACTGAGGCCGATGCCAAGTCGACGATCGACACCGCGATGTTCACGGCAGACGATGCGGTGACCGCTAAACTCGTAGACGAGGTCGCGACGTGGGAGGACTTCCTCGCCCAGACCGGCCAGCCGTGGACCCGCGCCGACAGCAGCGATAACCCGTTTGCCGACATTGGCGCGCTGCAGCGGTTTGTCGGTTTGCTGCCGGTGGAGCGCCCATCAGGCCCGCACGTGGCGCTGATGTACGCCGTTGGCAACGTGATCGATGGCAAGGGGTCCGGCATTGTTGGGGCCCGGCAAGAGATAGCCTCGCGCACGGTCGTGGCGGCGTTGCGTGCGTTGGCGGCGGACGACGATGTGAAAGCGATTGTGCTTCGCGTCAGCTCGCCTGGCGGCAGTGCGCGTGCATCCGAGTTGATCTGGCATGCGGTGGCGGAGGCAAAGAAGAGCAAGCCGGTCATCGTCTCGATGGGTGGCGTGGCGGCTTCGGGCGGCTACTACATCTCGGCTGGGGCGACGAAGATCTTTGCCGATGCCAACACGATTACAGGCTCTATTGGGGTGGTCGGCGGGAAGTTCGTGTTCGGCGATGCCCTGGCTTCGATCGGCGTCAACAACTTCGAAGTCAAGCGCGGCAAGCGATCGCTGATGTGGTCGGCGATGAAACCGTGGACCGAGGAGGAGCGCGCCACGGTTCAGCGGATGATGCAGCAGGTCTACGATGTCTTCATCGGGCGGGTTGCCGCGGGTCGAAGCATGGACACCGATGCGGTTCACGCCATCGCGCAGGGCCGCGTTTGGACGGGCGCCGATGCGAAGGCCAAGGGGCTCGTTGACGAGCTGGGTGGGCTCGACGCTGCTCTGGCGGCCGCTCACGAGCTGGGTGGCGTGGAGGCAGGGACGGACCTTGAGGTCTACCCGGGCAAACCGACGCTGCGCGATCTGCTGTCCAGCTTTGGCGCCGTGCAGGTGCAGGGCGTTGTCGGGCACGCCTCGATCACCGCGGCGCTCGGAGAGTTGGCCGCGGTGGCCGGGCCGGAAGTCGCTGGCCGCACCCACCAGCTCCTGGAGACCGTGTTCACCCTACGCAGCGCGCGACTGTGGACGATGAGCTGGGTGGCCCCACTGTAACGGCCGATTCGCCGTTGCGCGGCTCGCAGGTGCGGTGGTACGCCAACCCCTTGTTGGTGAGATGAGACGGCTCGTTCCCAGCGCCATCACTCTGCTCGGGATGCTGGCGGCACTGACCTCAATGGTCTGGGCTCCCAGCCATCCCTACTGGAGTTGTCTCGCGCTCATCACCGCCTCGCTCTGCGACATGATCGACGGTCGCGTTGCCCGCCTGCTCGGCGCTCAGTCGGAGTTCGGCCAGCAACTCGACAGCCTGATCGACGTGGTGGCATTCGGTGTCGCGCCCGCGTTCTTGGCGTTTCATTGGGCACTCGCCGAGCTCCCGGTCGTGGCCGGCCTGCCGTCGGGGCTACTGCTGGCCTTTGTGTTCATGGCGGCGACGGCGGTTCGGCTGGCGCGCTTCAACTTGGGCGGGCAGCCCGAGGGACAGTTCGTCGGGGTGCCGTCTCCAGTTGGCGCGCTGTTGGTCACGACCGTGGTCATGGCCGCGCACGAGATGGCGTGGACCGGTCTCAGAAATCCCGCTTTGGTGGGCGGCGTGCTCGTGGGCACCGCGGCCCTCATGGTCGCGCCGCTGACCTTCCCGTCCTACAAGCGGTTCAAGACCCGCTGGGGCCGCGCGCTCTTCTACGGTTTGATCACCGTGGGCGTCACGATGTTGTTGTTTCGGAAACCGGGCGGGACCGTGTTGCTACTGGTGCTCACTGGCTACGTGCTTGGCGGTTTTGTACGCCTGCTCAAGGCCGAGCCTGCGCCGCGATAGCGCTACTCGTAGTCGTAGATGGTCTGTAGCCCTTCCGGAAAATCGGCGGGCACCACGGGCCCGAAGCCAAACAACGCATCGAGCCGTACACATCGGTCTGGCTCCACCGTGGCGTAGCATTGCGTGTGTTCCAGCTTGAGGTCGTCGAGTTCAACCTCCTCCATCGCCCGAAATCGCAGCGCGTCCGAGGCAAAGGCGAGGTCATACTCGGGTGTCTCGGCTTCACCACCGTGGCAGATCCTGCATTTGCTGCCCTCACCATCAAAGACGTGCTGCAGTGGCGCTGTAATGTCGAGGGTCTCTTCGATAGGAAACGCCAGCTCGCCCTTGATCGACTTGGTCGGCGCGACGAACTCGCCGAACTCCAGCAAGGTGGTTCCCGGGACGCCGTCGGTGGCCACGGACATGATGAGATCGCCGTAAAACAAGAACACGCGCGGGCTCCGTCTGCCGTCGGCGGGCTGAAGGCTGACGGTGCTCCACGTTGCGTTGAGCGGTACCGGTCGCTCGAGGCGTTCGAGAAAACAGTTCAGCGTCACCGGATGCGGCAACGCGTTGATGAACTCGATGGCCTCGCCGATGTTTTGTGGTGCGGCGGAGATGTCTGTCTCCTCAGCGCATGCCGTCGGGGGTGGGGGCGGTGTCGACGCGGTGCTTTCGCTCGAAGCGTCGGCGCGTGTCTCGCCAGTGCTGTCTGACTCCCGACCGTCTGACTCTGCGCTGCCGTTGGCGGTCGTGGCCCCCGTGGACCCGTCGGAGGACGCCGCCGGGAGCTCACTTGCGCATGCCGTAAGCACGAACGCAAACGCAAACGCACCTGCGATGGGACGGGTTGAGGCCGCAAGGCCCGTGGGGCGGAGACGCATTCCGGCCGATTATGCCTTCGTCGGACTCCGAGGATCCACCGCCGCGGCCAGCAGAACCTGCGTGGCGGGGGCCTATTCGATTTTCTCGTGACTGCGCGTCAACCGCACAATCCAGACTCCGGTGGAGTGCGGGTCGCGCCGCATGCTCTTGTTCCCGTTTCGGGCGGCGATCCGTGGTTCTGATCGTGTGCAAATGGCGCTAATACTGAAGCTGGCGTGGGTCACACGAGCACCAGCCAACACGCGTTGGTTCCGCTGTACCACCGCGGGCGATCTGCAGCGCTGTACCGCATCCCGTTTTCGTTGATGTTGGCGGGGTTGCTTCTCATTAGCGTGCAGGCTGGGAGCCCACTGCTGGGCCTGGCAGTCATGCTCACCGCGCTCATGTCGACGGCGGCGGTGGCGTGGCGATCTGTGTCACGCCGACAGACGCCCGCCATGGCGCTCCGCGGGCAAGGTGACCGTCGTTTGGTCCTGGGTGCTTACGACGAAGCGCGTACGCTGTACGAGCGCGCACTGTCGATAGCGGAGCGCGAGTTGCCCTCTGACTCACCCGAGGTGCTGGTCAACTACTACAGCTTGGCCGCGGTCAACTCGATGATGCGCGACCACGAGCGCGCCGATAGATACCTTTCCGAGTTGATGCGGGGCCTCGGCGATCGCATTCCTGCGGGCTGGACCGGCCACGTCGCGTGGCTGCTGCGGCGAGTCGCGCACCACCATTCGTTGCAGGGCAATCACGAGCGTGCGGTCGCGTTGTGTCACCGTGCGCTGGAACTCGTCGGAGAAGCGCCCGGTGCCGACGACAATACCGTTCGCTCGCTGCTCGACGATCTGGCGTGGATCCACCACCACGCGGGCGAGTACGAGGAGGCTGAGTCGGTGTTCGAGACCGCCCTCGCTATCCATGAGCAGTTCCGCGATGCGGCGTCAGCGTTGGCGCGGCGGCCCACGCGGGCCTCGGTGGTCCCGGAGTCGCCGTATCGCACGCCAGGGCCGGCGACGGTGTCGACCACCGGTGGCCTTGATCGCGCGGTCGCCTACAGTCTGCTGGGATTGGGTTGGACCGTGTACGAGCGCGGCGGCTACACGGCGGCTCGTAAACACTTTGAGCGCGCGGCCGTGGTTGCGGCGGCGGCGGCGTGCGGTGATGGGCACGACCTGTGGGCACCCGCCAAGACGCACGCGGGGTTGTCGGTTGAGATCGTGCGAGGGCGCGCTGCGGTTTGCGTGACGCTGGGCGGATACAGCGATGCGCTGGCGTTGTACGACCAGGCGCGCGCGACTTTGGAGCCAGTGGCCGACGCGTTGCAAGTCGCAGCGCTGGACATCGACGTGGGCTGGCTCCATCGCTGTCGTGGCGAGTACGACCTTGCGGAAACCGCTTACCGCGGCGCTCAGGATGGCATCACACGCGCCAAAGAGGGTGGGGCCACAGTTGCGTGTGCACTCTACGAAGCGTTGGGCGAACTCCGACGCAGGCAGGGTCGACTTCGCGAAGCGCAGCGCGATGTTCGTCGGGCACTGGAACTTGCCGATGAGTGTCTGGGCCCCGAGCACCCGCGCATTGCCGGAATCCTCGCCGTCGCCGCCCGCGTGTTCGCGGCGCGCTCGGAATTCCCAGAGGCGGAACGTTGCGCCCGTCGCAGTCTTCGTTTGCTGAATACGGCGCGTTTCGCCGACGGTCTCGTGGCGCTGGCCGAGGTCCAACTTGGGCTAGGTCAGCATGGTGAGGCGGAACGCACGTTCGCGCAGGCCTTGCAGCTGCGCGAAGAGGTGCTTGGTGCACAGCACCCGGAGTTGGCCGAGATCCTCGAGGGACAAGCGGCCGTCCTCCGTGCGACGTCGCGGGAGCAAGAGGCGCAGTCCATCTCGGCACGCGCCAGTTTCCTGCGCGAGCGGGCAGGGTGTGTCGCGGCGTGATATCTGTGCGTCGCCTCGCAGTCTGAGGTGGAAATGCTGATCCCGAAAACCACCTCGATCTTGACGCTGTCGTGCGCGTTGGTGCTCGGTCAGGCGTGTGATTCCACGCCGCCCAAGCCCAGCGAGACGCAGACCTCACGGGTCGACGGCGAGGCTGTTGGCCCCACGCCGGGCGCCGATGAATCGCCGAAGTCGCGTCCTGGCGGCCAAGCTGACACGCCGGACCTCGTGGCTGCGCTGGCCGTCGCCGTCGAGCACGGCGTGGTACCGCCGCGGGCGGGGGGCAGCACGTACCAAGTCGACCCGTTTGTATTGGCTTGGATTGTGGCCGCGGTCGAGAACGGGGGCGACCGTTGGCTCACCCGCTACGAGGCGGCGGACTCGGGCGGCGCCCTCGTCAAAGGTTGGCAGGTTCGTGTCCCTCCGGACTCGCCCCTGGCATCACTCGGGCTGCGCGATGGTGATGTGGTGGAGAAGGTCGCCCGCGTGGAGGCAAGCGACATCAGTCGTGTGAAGCTCGCGGTTGCGCGTGCGGACAACGAGTTGTCGCTCACGGTCTATCGAGTCGACGTGTCGCTGACCCTGAGTTACCGGGTCGAGCCGGGGCTTGCGTGGACGCGCGCGCG
>JAESSZ010000812.1 GCA_016763875.1 Nannocystaceae bacterium | reverse complement strand
CCGTCCCCACTCCCGCTCCCCGCGTCGTCCTTGCAGCCCGCCGCTGCGAGAGCTCCCGATACCAGGGAAAACTCTAGGGTCCGTCGGCGGCTTAGCTTTGTCATTCCCAATATATAAGCGCAGAAGCGCGAATATGACCACCGTCTACCCGACGGTACTGTTGTGGTCCCACGAACACGCCTCTTGCGCGCTGGACGCCAGCACTACACGTCGGTCGCGAGCCGAATCAGCTCGGGGACGAAGTGTCCGCGGATCTTCAGCAGGCTCTCGTAGCGCGAGCTGGGTCGATGGAGAATCATCGAACCGTCGTCCCTCAGCACATCGCCCTCGAGGGTCTCGTCGAAGAACTCGTAGACCACCGTCGCTCCTTGCGTACCGACGCGGGCCGCAGTGTCGGCATCGGCGTGGGTCTCGGTCTGATTGGTGGTCGTGGGATTAGGGCCGGCAATAAAAGCGGCGAGTGCGATGGTGGTTAGCATTGGTTGCTCTCTTTCGGCGCGCACATTGTTGGTGCGCCCTCGAACCATGCTTTGGCCGCCGTCGCCGAGTTCTGTGCCGGAAAACGGTGTGTCACCGAAGGGAAAATCGAGTGCCGCGGTGATTGACGCAGCGCCGCCGTCCCAGCCACTGACTGCCGAGCCACTGACTGCCGAGCCGTGCGGCCGGGAGCGACTGAGACGCCGCCCGGGTTCGGGAGTAAGATCCACCGCGAACTCTGCCACGCTGTCGCTGGCGACCGCGTCCGGGATCATGTGGTAGCCGGCCAGCCGCGACATCGCCTCGCTCGTATCGGGTGCACTGGCGATCGGCAACGCCATCACCGTGGCCACCGCGGCGGCTCCCACCAACGACAGCGGTTTTCCCAGCGAGGGCACCAGGCCCGCGAACAGTGGCCGGGCGCGGCTGTCGTGGTGACCCGCAACCGCGGCCGTGAACGCCCGGCGCGCGGCCCTAAGACGCGCGTAGACCGTGTTGAGGTTGAGCCCCAAACGTTCGGCGATCTCCGGCCCACTGCGGCCCTCGATCTCCGCGAGCACAAAGACCGCACACTTGCCGTCGTCGAGCGCGTCTAGAAAAGACTTCACGATTCTCGCGGCCTGCGACCCTGCAACCGCGCGCTCCACCCCCCGTGTCTCGGCGGGAACGGGCGATGCGACGAGCGCCGTGTGCAAACGAGTCCGTCGACGCGTCGAGCGGCGGTAGCCCGAGGCAACGCCCCTGGCGATTCCCCACAGCCAGTTGGTCAGACTGCGCGCACCGTCGAAGTCCGCGATGCGCCGCACCAGGACCACAAAGACGTCTTGTGCGGCGTCGTCGAGTTGATGCGGCCCCACACCGAGTTGCCGCAGGGCCCGGCGGACCATGGGCGCATGCGCCCGGACCAGAGCGTCAAGCTGCGCGCTTGGCGCATACGTCGTTTCGGTTTTCGCGGCGGCCATCGCCATCTGTCCTTATCCAGACGCACGCCGATCCGTGATGGTTCCAACGTTTTTCAATAAAACCCGCCCATACCTCGATAAAGTGTCCCCCGCGATGGCTACACACGCGCCGATCACCCACCTCCGGACACACGACGTCGCCAACCAGCCACCGCCGTTGGATCCCTACGACCCGTGGGCCGGTGATCCCGCCCTGCAAGAAGCGGTGGCGCGAGAGGGCGGCGCCTGGGCCCAGAGCCGATGCGCTGCCCTGGGTAAAATCGTTGGCAGCGAAGCGGTGGTCGCGATGGGCCACGACGCCAACCGTCACTTGCCCGAGCTCAAGACCTTCGACCGCTGGGGCCAGCGTATCGACGAGGTCGAGTACCACCCCGCGTACCACTCGCTGATGACGATCGCCGTCGAGCACGGGCTGCCATCGCTGCCCTGGACCGACCCCAAACCGGGCGCGCACGTGGCCCACGCCGCCCTGAGTTTTCTGTTCACGCAGGCCGAGACCGGGGTGCTGTGCCCGATGGCGATGACGTACGCCGTGGTCCCTGCCCTGCGACACCAACCAGAGGTTGCCGAGGTGTGGCTGCCCCGCGTCCTGACGACGACCTACGACGGTCGCTGCCGACCAGCCTCGGAAAAGAACGGCGCAACCTTCGGCATGGCAATGACCGAGAAGCAGGGCGGCTCGGATGTTCGCGCCAACTCGACGCGTGCGGTGGCCGAAGGCAAAGGCGGTCCCGGAGAGAGTTATCGCCTGACCGGTCACAAGTGGTTTTGCTCGGCACCGATGTCGGACGCGTTCCTCACGCTGGCGCGGACCGACGCCGGTCTCTCGTGTTTTCTCGTGCCGCGGTTTTTGCCCGACGGCACATGCAATCGATTCTTCATTCAGCGGCTCAAGGACAAGCTCGGCAATCGCTCCAACGCATCGAGCGAGATCGAGTACGACGATACTTGGGCGCAGATGATTGGCGAGGAGGGCCGCGGGGTCGCGACCATCATCGACATGGTGCACCACACGTGTCTGGATGCCGCCTGCGCCCCGGTCGCAATGATCCGCCAAGCTCTCACGCAAGCGGTCCATCACGCCCAGCATCGCGAGGCATTCGGCCGACGCCTGATCGAACAACCCCTAATGAAAAACGTGCTGGCTGATCTCGCGATCGAGGTCGAGGCAGGGATTGCCATGGCGATGCGGGTGGCGCGGAGCTTCGACGAGGCCCCGCACGATTCGGGTGCGGCGGCGTTCGGACGCCTGGCCACCGCGGTCACCAAGTACTGGCTCAACAAACGGGCGCCGCAGGCAGTGTACGAGGCGCTGGAGTGCCACGGAGGCGCCGGGTACGTGGAAGAATCGATCCTGCCGCGACTGTACCGCGAGGCCCCGCTCAACTCGATCTGGGAGGGCTCGGGCAATGTCATCTGCTTGGATGTCCTGCGGGCGATGCGACGCGACCCGACGTGTCTCGAGGCGTTGCTGGCCGAGATCGCACAAGGCGAGAGCGACTGTGCTCCGGTGACCAACGCGCTGGACCGGATCAAGACCATCCTGTCGCGCCCCGACTCGCTCGAGGTTTCGGCGCGGCGACTCGTGGAAGCCATGGCGCTCGCCCTGCAGGGATCCCTGCTCGTTCGGCACGGCCCGCAACCCGTCGCCGATGCGTTCATCACCACCCGACTGGGCGGCGACGGTGGCCATGCGTACGGCACGCTGCCACCGGGT
>JAESSZ010000811.1 GCA_016763875.1 Nannocystaceae bacterium | reverse complement strand
CCCATCGGAGGCGATTTCCGCTGCGTGGTGGACGGGCGAACGGAAGTTGGTCTGCTGGAGGACGGCACGCAACGCTACGATCCCATTGCGCTGGGCAGCGCAGCGCAGCTGTACATTGACGGTTTGGTCTTGGCCGGGAGGCCGGACGTTGCGCCTGCGGGAGGACCGGAGCTACCCGGGGACGTGCCAGCCACGCCTGACGCACCGGCCGAGCCGCCACCCGTTCCTGCCAAGCCGAGCCCAGATCCTGGCGAGCCGGGTGGAGCGAGCGACCCCGATGCGCCGCAGTCGGCGGCGCGGATCTACCGCTTCGAGCGATATTATCCGGGGCAGCGTGCGTTCATTCCTCGGGAGATCCAGAGGTCATCGGGCGAGCTGGACAGCATCGACTTACTCGCCGACTTTCTTGTTGCTGCCGCCGCAGACTCTGGGTGGACCCAGATGGTCGTCGCTCACGCAGACGCATCCGGGTCGTCGGGCAAGAACCAGGAGATAACGGATGCGCGTGCTCAGTCGATGCGAGCGGTTGTCGTTGGTGACCAGGAGGCGTGGCTCGACACCATCGCCGCCGATGATCAGCAAGTCGCTAGCCGTGTATTGTTCCACTGGATAGCCGCTCGCTACGGGTGGGACACCGACACGAGTGCGCAATCCGGTTGGAACGAGCGCTGCGTTGCGGCACTGACGACGTACCGGGCTCAGGTTGGTGAGCACTTGGGTTGCCCCGTCGGCAGCGGCGACAGCATGGAGCGTGTCGACTGGGCGTGTGCATTCGAGATGATCCAGGATGCGCTCGTTGGCTCGCTACGGGGCAATCCTGAGACCCTGGCGGTCCTTCGGGGAAGTCTGTCCATCGCCGACTCTCAAGTCTGCGGGTGCGGCGTTCGGTTCGAGGCTGAAGCGAGCGAGCCAACCGATGCCGAAGCGGTGCGGCGCGTGGAACTTGTCCTGCTTGAGGACTCGCGTGCCTTGGCGGCGGCACGTGCCGACGCCAACGGGCTTTACGATCGCGAGCGCGTCGAGCAGACAATCATTGTGCACGCGCCGCGCGTGGCCCTGCGTCTGCGGGTCCGAGCGGCCGAGGGGTTCCCTCTGGGTGGCGTACCCTACCAACTCAAGGTCAACGGGTTTCGGACCTCCGGCCAATCCTCGGCGGAGGGGATGCTGAATGCGCCACGGGTACCGCTCGGTGAGTTTGCAGTTGAACTCCACGACCCAGTGCTGTTGCTTGCGCATGATCTGGCCCAACGGATCCACTTGGCGATCGAAAACGATGTGCCCGCCGCACTTCTTTCTCTGTTGTCTCAAACCGACGAGGTCGCAGCTTCTCTCGCGAAGGTCTACGAACGCCTATTCGGGGCTGCCCTTGTCGACGATGTGGAGCATGCCACCGCGGGTACGGTCGCTGAACTCGTGGTGGCGGCCCTACTCGCACGATGTGGTCTCAAGCCCGATGATCGCTTTGCCTTTCACTACTTCGACGCAACACGGGAGTTTCCGTAGTGGCCCCTAAATCCGGCAGGCGCAGCGAGTCGAAGGGAGGATACGAACTCGTTGTCTCGCCCAACTCACCGGTCGTGAGCGTTGGAGCGACAACCCACTTCGTCCTTCGTCCGACCAACTTTGCGACCGAGGTCATCGATATGACCGAAACCGTTGACTGGGGAGGCAGCGCGACAGATATCCACTGGGAATGGCGGGGAAAACCGGATCCTGGCGGGGGGGCGGAGCCACGGAGGACTCTCCACGTCGAAGCGAAGCTACACTCCTTCGAAGCGCTGTCTGGGACGGTGTCGCATTCCGTCACTTGGGACAACCCTGGGGATTGGACGGTCATTGCCCGCGTTCAGCGCACCGGGGTCATCTATCAGTGCGAGCTGAGTGTGCTGCCGCGGTCGGAGATCATCGGGTGGTCCAAAGCATGGCCTGAAAACCAGGCTGATCCACACGCCGCCGCGCAATGGGGCAGACAAACCCTCGGACTTATGGACGAGTTCATGGGCCTGCTGGTTCTAACAGGCCGGGCGATGGACGAAGCCACGGCACGGCGTCACGCGACTCAGCGACTTCAACTAAGTCAGTATCTCGACGGACTCGAAAAACTTCTCATCGGCGTGCCGCACTCGCAGTTGAGTTTCATCCGTGGGGTATGGGTCGCACGGACCGTTGACGATGTCGCCGACGACCTCGTTGCGGTTCGTGTCATCTTGTACAAAACGGTGCATCCAGGGCAGCGACCACGTTGGCATCTCGTGGACTGGACCAATCCGACGAGCAGCCGGGCGTTGGCGGTCCATGTCGGACAAATGATGGACGATGCTTCGTCGATCAAAGCGGCCATCGCAAGTTGGGAGACCTCCAACCAGTACCCGGCCGGGACCATCGAGTTCGAAGTTGACGGGATGGCGGGCTACCACCTTGTCCGTGCCTACGACGATCCCGCCGCACGGAACCTGACGATCACGACGACTGACGACTTCGCGCTACGGACCGCGGACATCCTCGGCTGGCTCTCCATGGGGACGTTTGTTCTCGCCCTGGTCGCGATTGCCACGGGGATCGGTAGTGTGGCCGCACCGGCCTTGCTGGCGGTTAGCGCGGCGACAGGCGCAGGTTCTGGGGCCGCTCACATCGTCTATCTCATCAACGCGGGAAACGATAGCTGGCGGGCGTACGCTCTGGATGCGCTGTCGATCGCTGGCAATCTCTTGGGCTTGCGCGGCGGCGCGTTCAAGTTGATGGGCACAGCTCCCATCAAAATCGGGGCGGCGAAGACGACCAAATACGTGGTGATGGGCGAGATGATGACCAACGGGGCCGAGTTGATGCTCGTCGCCGAAAGCACGCACACGCAACTCGGCAAACTAGCAGACGATCCGACTAAGACGCCCCAAGAGAAGATCGAAGAGGCGACGAAGTTGGTCAGCGTCGCTATCGGCACAAGCGCACTGCTGGTGTGGTCCGTTCGGCAGAACGCAACTGACCTGAAGAACATCGACAACTTCTTGAAGTCAGCGATAGACCCAGACCCGAGCTGGCGGGGGCACATTGAGAGCGGCAAGGATCCGGCTGAGGTGCAGGATGTGGTGGTGCACAACGCGAAGCGCGTACCAGACCAGGCGCTGCTGTATCGCGACGTCCGGGAACTCCGAGT
>JAESSZ010000810.1 GCA_016763875.1 Nannocystaceae bacterium | reverse complement strand
GCGTTGAGTCCGCTGGCGCTGGCGCCTCCATCAAACGCTGCTGGTCACCTGCCACCCCCGAACCCTGCAGTCGCTCAAGTGCTCGGATTGAGGCCATGGCTGCGGCCATCTCGACGCCGCCGTCGAGTGACAGCGATCTGACCGAATTACACCTTAGATAGTCGCGCCGAGCACCGCGAATGCGACCAGCGCCACCCCGCCTGCCAGCAGCGCGTAAGGCAACTGCGTACGAACGTGCTGGATGTGGTCCGTCCCCGCGGCCATCGAAGCGACGATCGTGGTGTCGCTGATCGGCGAGGCATGGTCGCCAAAAACCCCGCCCGCCAGCGACGCGGCGACAAACGGCTCCAACGGCAGACCCATGGCCTGTGCGGTCGGGACCGCGATAGGCAGCATGATCGCGAACGTGCCCCAACTGGAGCCGATGGAGAAAGCGATGCCCGCACCCACGACGAACATCAGGGGCAGCAGGAGCGTGGGGTCGAGTCGGCCCGCGGCGAGGCGCGCGACATACTGGCCGGTTCCCAGTTCGCGGGCGACGCCACCGAGCGCGAGCGCCAACAGCAAGATCAGCGCCAACGGCAGCAGTGCCCCCGCGCCCTGCAGGCCTCGACGGGTCAGTCGGTCGATGCTCAGCGCCCCTTGGGCCAGCAGCATCACCCATAGCGTGGCCAGACCCAGACCGACCGCCCACAGCACGCTTGTGGAGCCCGAGCCCTTGATGAGGTCGCCGTCTCCCGTGATCCACAAACCGACGGGCATGGCCGCGACCATCACGAGGATCGGGACCACCATGTTGCGGGCGCGAGCGGGGATCGCCAGCTCCGGGTCGAGTTCTTCCGCGGCGGCGTCCATCAACGGCTGGGCGCCGTCGTGGTGCAGGTGGCCGGCGGCGGCGCGCGCCTCGGCTTGTTTCATCGGGCCGAGGTTGATGTCCCATCGGATGACCGCAATCGCCAGGAGCACGGCGGCCAGCGCATAGAAGTTGTAGCCGATTGACCCAAGAAACACCGCCAACGGTTCTTCAACACCCAGGCCCTCGAGCAGGCCCAGATTGTAGGCACCCCAGGCGTTGAGAGGGATCAAGATGCAGACCGGTGCCGACGTTGAGTCGATCACGTAGGCAAGCTTTTCGCGCGAGACCTTGAAGCGGTCAAACAACGGACGGGCGACGGTGCCCGCAACGAGCACGGTGATGTTGGACTCGATGAAGATAACGACGCCAATGACCCACGCCAGCAGTTGCGCGTGCCTGGGAGTCCGCACCCAGCGGCGTTGTTCGAGCCACTGCACGAAGCCACGGACACCACCCGAAGCGCCGATGGTGGTGATCAGCGCACCGATGACCAGCGTGAACAGCACCACGCGCGCATCGCCTGCGTTGCCCAGCACGGCGACCAAGCGCTCGATGCCGTCAGCCAGGCCCGCGAATACATCGCCTTTGGCCAACAGGGTCGTGCCGAGCCAGATCCCGCCCGCAAGTGACAGGTAGACCTGGCGCGTGGTGACAGCGAGGCCAATCGCCAGGGCCGGAGGCAGGACCGAGATCCAAGTCGGGTCGCTCATGCGCGCGGCCGTGGTGGTTGCAGAGGGAGCCGGTCGTCGCCCTCGGCTTGGTAGTCTTTTCTGTCTTTGAGCGCGCGGGTGGCTGCGAAAATCTCGGCTGGGGACGACAGCGGGCGGTCTGGCCACGCTTCACGCAGTCGTGCCACCAGCGATGGCTCTGCGTGCCGCAGAAATGGGTTGGTCGCCCGCTCGATGCCGATCGTGGTCGGAATGGTGCATCCGCCCTCGGCCCGGAGCGCCCATACGTCCCGGATCCGTTGGGCCAGCACCTCGTTGCCGGCGTCGACAGACCACGCGAAGCGCAGGTTGTCCTCGGTGTACTCGTGCGCGCAGCACACCCGGGTGTGCTCGGGCAGGGCGGCGAGGCGGGTCAGGCTGTCGTGCATCTTGGCTGGCGGGCCGTCGAAGAGGTAGCCGCAGCCCGCGGAGAACATGGTGTCTCCGCAAAAAACCACATCGTCGAAAACGTAGGAGACGTGGCCATCGACGTGGCCCTCGGTGGACAGCACGCGCCCATTCGCCGCGCCCAGCGAGATGCTGTCACCCTCCTGCACCGTCTCGGTGATTCCCGGGACGTTGGCGCGTTGCGCCGCAGATCCCACGACACGCATGCCCGCGAGCAGGCCTCGCTTGGCGAGCTCGAGGTTGACACCGATGTGGTCCGGGTGGGTGTGCGTATTGAAAATCGTGCTCAGGGTGATGCCCCGCGCCTCGCAGTATGCGAGCAGCGGTCCGGCCTCGGGTCCGTCGACGACCGCGGCCACGCCGGTTTCGTTGCATTGCAGCAGCCAGATCAGGTTGTCCCGCAGCGAGGGGATCTGATGGATCGTCAGCGCGCCGTCACCGGTCGTGAACGGGGCCCGTGGCCGAGTGACAACGTGCTCCACTAGTCCTCGTAGCCCCGCGGGTGCGCCTGGTGCCAGGTCCATGCGGTCTCGATGATGTGGCTGAGCTTCGGGTAGGCGGGCTGCCACTGCAGTTCGCGTTTGATCTTGGTGCTGTCTGCCAGCAGGGTCGGCGGGTCACCCGCGCGACGGTCCGCTGCCTTGGCGGGGATCGCATGTCCCGTCACTTCGCGCACCGTCGCGATGACCTCTTTGACGGAAAAACCGTCGCCGTTGCCGAGGTTGTAGATCCGGTTGCCGCCGTCCAGGGCGCGCAACGCCAAGATATGCGCCTGAGCCAGGTCAACGATGTGGATGTAGTCCCGAATGCAGGTGCCGTCGCGCGTGTCGTAGTCCTCGCCGAAAATCGAAATCGACTCACGCTGGCCAAGCGCCACTTGCAGCACCAAGGGAATGAGATGGGTCTCGGGGGTGTGGTCCTCGCCCCTCGTTTCGCTGGCGCCCGCGGCGTTGAAGTAGCGCAGCGCCGCGTACCGCATGCCATGGATCTCCGAGGTCCACGCGAGCAACCGCTCAAGCATGTACTTGGATTCCCCGTAGGGGCTGCCCGGTGCGATGCGTTCGTTTTCGTCGATAGGGATCCGTTCGGGTTGTCCGAACAGGTTCGCCGTTGAGGACAAAATGAAACGCGAGACCCCGTGCGCGACCATGCTCTCGATCAGATTAAGACCGCACGTGACATTGCCGCCGAGGTACAGGTACGGCTTGGTCATCGACTCCCCGACCAGCGACCGCGCCGCAAAGTGCATGACCGCCTCGGGGGCGAACTCAGCCATGACGCGGTCCACGGCGGCCCGGTCGGCGAGCGTCGCTTCGAAGAATGCCGCGTCGGGATGTACGGCGGCCCGGTGCCCCATCGACAAGTCATCGAGCACCGCAACGCTGGCGCCCGATTCGATCAGAACTTCCGTAACAACACTGCCGATGTAGCCCGCGCCACCGGTGACGAGCACCTTCATTGCCCGCAGTGTAGCAGCGGGCGGCCCACAGATGCGACGGTGGCGTCGCGGGAGGAAATCACTGGAGGCCGCCGCGGACGGCCGTCGCTGGCTACCGCGGCCGTAGACCTTCGACAATCGCGGCGGTTATCGTGCGGATCCCGGTGTGCACGGTCGCCTTTGGGGCGGGCGCCCAATGGTCGCTGTGAAGCCCTGGTAGCCCCTTGCCGCCGCTGCGTTTCCAGCGTTTCGGGTCGACTGCGCCGAGCTTGAACATGATGCCAGGGATCTTCAGATCGCGGGCGAACAGACCGAAGTCTTCACCGCCAAGCGAGGGGTTGTGGGTCTTGACGTGAGCCTCGCCCAAAGTGGCGACGAGTGCGGTGCGAATACGTCGAGTCCACGCCGGGTCGTTGTATGCCGCCGGGATGCCGTGCTTGCTGACGATGACCTCGGGACGCGGGGCGCGATGGGCTTTGGCCAGATGAACCGCGATGCGGCGAATCTCGGCTAGCAGCGTCTTGCGGGTCTCGTCGCTGTAGCTGCGAACAGTCAGCAACAGCGTCGCGGAGGGCGGAATGATGTTGTGTTTTGTGCCTGCGGCGAACTTGCCAACCGTGACGACCGCCTTGTCGTCGGGGCGAAGCCGTCGAGACACGATCGTTTGCAGCGACATCACGATGTTCGCGCCGATCACGATGGGGTCGATGGTCTGGTGAGGCCGTGCACCGTGACCGCCCTTGCCGTGGATGATGATGTCGACCGAGTCGACGTTGGCATGGTGGAAGCCTTCGATGAGGGAGACATCCCCCGCGGGTAGATCCGCGGCGTCATGCAGCGCGATGGCCAAGTCCGGTTTCCCTGTGCTCGCCAAGATCTTCTTGAAACGTTTGTCGCGGAGCATCGCGCGCGCACCGGAGCCCACTTCTTCGCTTGGTTGTCCGACGAAGATCACCGTGCCGTGCCACTGATCCGACAGTGCTTGCAGCGCAGCCATGACGCCGATCGCGGTTGCCATGTGGATGTCGTGGCCACACGCGTGCATCACCCCCGGGTTTTTGCTGGCGTAGGGGAGGCCGGTTTCCTCTTTGACCGGCAGGCCGTCCATGTCGGCCCGATACAGCACCACTGGGCCCTTGCTGGCGCCCGTCTTGCTGCGCAGCACCGCCACGATCCCGTGACCTCCGATGCCGCGATGCACGGTGAGGCCCAGTGACTCCAAGGCGGCGGCAAGGTGCGCCGCGGTCTTGGCCTCATGGTTGGACAGTTCCGGATTGGCGTGAAACCACCGGTATGCCTCGACCGCTCCGGGCACGGTGGCGCTGGTGGCCGCGTCCATCGAACCCGCGGACGGGGCGGCCACCGCAAGCGGTGTGGCGATGAGCGTCGTTGCCAAACACAGGCCGGGCGCAATACGGGAGAGCATCGGCGGCAGCCTGCCACGAGGCCTGGCGCACCGACAGCTTGGCGAGTTCGGCGAGTTTGGCCGGGTCCAGGTTCAGGCGCGACGGCTCAGCAGTACGGGGGCGAGCGGTACGTTGTCGCTGGCTCGGCCTCGCGGGTAGCGGTACACGGCCTGCGATACCATAGGACGGGACCGGGTTCGGGCCGCATCACGGGCGTACGCGGCGGCGAGCGCGG
>JAESSZ010000809.1 GCA_016763875.1 Nannocystaceae bacterium | reverse complement strand
GTCAAGCGTTCCCGCGCACATGTGCCCGCCCGACAAGGCATGGGGCGCTGGGAATGGCGCCACGGGTAGCTCGAACGAAATCTACGACCCGGTCGAGGGCAAGTTCTTCCGTCGCGGCGGGAGTACCAATGTCGGCGGTACGACAGCGGCGTCACGGTCCAGCGCAACTCTGTTCAGGAAAAACCGTGGCACCTGACTTGCAGCGTGGACCTGCATGGGTATGAGTAGTTTGGTTTGGCTTAGAAATCGTAGCGCGGCGTTGTGTCTGTCCGGGCTCGGCGTCCTGATTAGTCTGGGACAAGGGTGCAGCGACGATCCCGACTCGAACGTGGGGGAGGACGTGGGCGAGGATACGTCGAGCACGGGCGGTAACACGGCCGCCTCATCGGACAGCGAAACCGGTGAGCTGCCCGCGGAGTGTGCTGTTCTCGACAGCGACGCGAACGGAGCGAGCTGCGGGACGTACATCGAGTCCGACGAGGGATGCGTCGCTGGCACCGGCGGCGAAGAAACCGGCGACGACGGAACCGGCGACGGAGGAACCGGCGACGGCGGGACGGAGAGCGGCGCGGGCGACTGCGATGACGAAGTCGCAAACGATGCGGTCGTAGCGTGCGTAGCCCAGTCGGCCTCCGACGGGGTGGCGTTCACGTTTGGCCACAGTATCTACCAAGGCGGTGGGCAGTACGACTTGTCGATAAGTTACCGGGTCGCTGCGGACGGGTCGATGTCGCGTACAGAGGTCGGCGATGATGACCTGTGTGAGGTCGACCTGGCGTCGGTGCACGAGGCTGTCGATCTCTCAGCGTGCGACTCGTGGTCGTGCATCACCTCGGCGCTGGGCGGTGCGACAACGATCGCAGCGTGCAGAGACGAATCCGACTGCGACGGCGTCTGAACCCTGAGCGAGGGCGCTAAGGGCCCACCCCAGCCACGCGTGGTAAACTAGCGGCGTGGCACTTAGGGCGCTATTGGTCGGATTATTGATCTCGGGCTGCGCGAACCTCGAGCAGGCCGAGGTCGTTCAAGAGACCGACGTGTCAAGCGACGGGACGACAGAGGCGGCCCCGGACGCCACAATGTCCGCAGACTCCGTTGCGTCCCCGGTCGGGAACACAACGAGCGGGACCACGGCGCCAGTAGCCACGCAAGGCGACCCGGACTCGACGGGCTTGGATATGGCGGAGAGCACCGCGGCCGGCACCGACACCACAGAGTCAGGAAGCGACGACTCGGCCAGTCACTCCTTCACGGGCGCATACACCGGAACCTTAACGATTCAGTGCCAAGTCGGCGGCCCGCTCCCGGGGGAACTAACCTTTGCGGTCGACATCGCAGGCGTCATGACCGGCCTCGCGACGGTGCCGGGTTACGGCAACGGTATCATCGAGGGCACCGTCGATGCCCTCGGCGAAGTCTCGGGCGATATCAACGCGGAGCTCGGCAAGTGCGCTCTCGCGGGCACCATCGATGACGCCGGAGTCGGCATGGGCACGTTGGCATGCACGGCGGACTGCAACGGATCGTGGACCGCGACGAGCTGACCACACGACGCCTCAGCTGACTTCGTCCCGACCGATCGACTGATAGACGTCTTCGAGATCGCTGCGGACCTTGAACAGCGCAACGACTTCAACCTCGGCCAACACCAGTTCTTTGATGATCACGGCCGCCCGCTCCTCGGCACCGTGAATACGCACGCGAACCAGGCCGCGATCCGCGGTGGCAGGGTCGTCGATGGTCTCGCCTTTGTGTAGGGGAACGACCTCCTCGACCAGGCCGTCGTGCTTGCGAAGGACCGAGAGAGCCTTCTGCAGCCCGCGGGTGACGTGCACCTCGTACACACGCCGTCCGACCTCGTAGTTGGCGATGACATCGTCGACCGACCCGTGGACCTCGAGTTTGCCCTTTTGGATCAACGCGACGGTGTCGACGAACCCGTCGAGTTCGCGAAGGATGTGCGAGCTGACAACAATGCCCACGCCGTCGTCTGCCACGCGCCGCAAGACATCACGAAGTTGGCGACGCGCCAACGGGTCCAGACCATTGGCGGGCTCGTCCAGCAGCAGAAGTTCCGGACGGTGGATCAGAGTCCTCGCGATCGCCAGACGCTGACGCATGCCCTTGGACAGCTCGCTAATCGCAGCGCTCGCCTTGCTCGTCAGGTCGAACATCTCCAGGACTTCGTCGACGCGCTTGGTGGCGGCCGCGTCATCCTGCCCGTAGCACTCGGCAAAAAACCGGAGGTAACCCGCAGCCGTCATCGTTGGATACAGCGAGGTCCCGTCCCCAAGAAATCCGATGCGGCGTCGGATCTGGAAACGGTCCTCCCACGCGTCGGCGCCGTCCCACTGCACCGAACCTTGGTCGGGGCGCAACAAAGTCGCCAGCACACGCAGCGTCGTGCTCTTGCCCGCGCCATTGGGCCCAATGAGAGCCAGGACCTCTCCCTTGGACACCGTCAGCGTGAGCCCGGAAATGGCGTCGCGCACCCCGTCGTAGGAGTGGCGAATCTCGCGGCAGAGGACCTGATCCATGGTGCGTTTATGACGTACGAGGAAGCAAAAAGGTTCCGTCGCAGCATACAACGCGGTGCCGCCAACGCTCGCGACGGCGGTAGACGCGCACAGACACACGTTGGCGCTGTCGCAGCAGCAGGCGTACAACTCGCGTTCGCCATGCGTCATCGTTTCCCCCTCGTCGCGGCCCTTATCGCGGCGCTAACCCCGAGCTGCAGCCCCCGTGGCACTACCCAGGAGCCCTCGGCCCCGACAACCGGTCGGGCTGAAGACGCCGCGAGTCTGCCTGCGTTTGACTCGCAATCCGCCGACGCCGACACCGACGCGCCCATCGAGCGCTTCAAGGTCGAGTTGGGAGACGCACCAATCCGTGGTCGGGCCGATGCGCCGGTCACGATCGTGATGTACAGCGACTTCGAGTGCCCCTACTGCCTGCAGGGTCACCAAACGATGGCGGCTTTGGCCGACGCATACCGCAACCAGATCCGTTTCGCCTACAAGCCCTACCCGTTGCCCTTCCACGCGCAGGCGATCTACGCCGCCCTTGCCGTTCGAAGTGCCCAAGCACAGGGCAAGTTCTGGAAGTTTCACGACCGGCTGTACCAGCAGGAAGGACTGAGTCCTCAGATTCTGGCCCGGTACGCGATGGAGTCGGGGATGGATGTCGAGGCACTGAGGCGCGATTTGGCGGCGCTGGAGTACGGGCCAGAAGTCAGTCGCGACATGCGACAGGCTCGCCGCCTCGGCGTCGACAGTACGCCGACGTTCTTCGTCAACGGACGCGAGATGTCGGGCGCCCAACCGGCCGAGGCCTTCGTTCAGGTCATCGACGCTGAGCTAGCGCTCGCACGGAAGTGGGTCGCACAGGGCGTGGCGCCGACCGAGATCTACGCCCACGCTATCGCCGACGGCTACAGTCGCGTGGAGTACACCAAGAGCCGCCGCGATCTGGACCCGGACGGTGTGTTCCCGGTACCCGTGGGAGACTCGCCAACCGTTGGACCGGACACCGCACCGGTCACGATCATCGCTTTCGGCGACTTCGAATGTCCGTACTGCGCCCGTGGGCACGAAACCGTGGCCGAGGTTCGCAAACAGTACGGCGACAAGATCCGATTCGCGTACAAACACAGCCCGCTGTCGTTTCATAGTTTCGCGTTTCTCGCCGCGCGCGCCTCCGTGGCAGCGCAACGGCAGGGCAAGTTCTGGGCGTTCCACGACGCGTTGTATGGGCGTAGGGCCAAAATCAACGAAAAGGTTCTGTTGGAGGTCGCCAAAGAGGCCGGGCTGAACATGAAGATGTTCCGCGCGCAGCTCAGCGATCTGGAACTCGACCG
>JAESSZ010000808.1 GCA_016763875.1 Nannocystaceae bacterium | reverse complement strand
TTTTTCTGCGGCCTCGTAGTCCTCGCCAAGTTCGGAGACCTTGATATCCGTCCCGTTGACCGCGGCAACGACCGCGCTGCCTTGCAGCGAAAGATCGGCGGCAAGGCAGTGTCCCGGCTCGGCGTCGTTGGACTTACGTGTGGCGGACGGACGGTCGGGCAACGGCGCTGCCTCGGGCGTCTCCGGCTTCGTTTCAACGGTCCCCGCGGCGGCGGCCTGCGCGACTACTGGGCCCGTCGCGGCCGGTGGCGCGGCAGAGTTGGAGCAACCGACGAGCAGTACCGCGACAGAAACGAGAAGCGTGCGAGTCATGGGAGCGGGAAGCATGGGCGGCCGATCGCTGTCGAGCAACCGCGCTCGCGGCGCTGTCGGACACACTCAGGATCCGGACAGGCACTCCGCCACGCGGCGAATCGCGATCTCTACGGCCGCAAATTCAACCCCCGCGTAACACAGGCGGAAGAACCCAGGTTCGGCGATACGGCACGCCTCACCCGGCGTGAGGTTGACGTTCGCTCGGTCAAGAAGCTGCGACCACAAGCGTTGCTCGGCTTCGAACGTGGGTGCGTCGAGAAACTTGCGCAGGTCGCAGATCAAGAAGAAGGCAGCCTGCGCGGGGATATACGGGATCCCCACATCGTCCAGCACCGCTGTCACACGAGCGTAAGTCTCGCGGAGGTCCTCACGCATACGCGCGACGTAGCTATCGACCGCTTCGGTGTCCGCAACAAAACTCGAGAGCAGGTGCTGCGTATGGCCCGAGCACGCCGCCCAGTAGGCGAGCTGATCCATCGCGTTCAGCATCGCCGCGTTCTCGCTCACAACGACCCCACAGCGAAGGCCACTGGCCCCGAAGTCCTTGCTAAACGCCCACACGATGTGGACCCACTCGCCCAAGTCAGCCCGCAGTGAAGCCGCGCTCACAAATGGATCCGGGCCAAACACCGACAGCGCATAGACCTCGTCGAAAACGACGTGAATCTCCCGCGCCTCCGCCCACTCGATGATCTCGAGCAACGTCTGCCGCGGTGCCAGGCGCCCCAGCGGATTGTCCGGGTTTGTAAATAGCAGGGCGCGCACACGACAGTCAGCCGCATCGACCGCCTCGTCCAGCCGCGCGGGGCTCAGCGCGAATCCCTCGTCGCTCCGACAATCGACCCGGACGATTTTCAGTGCATCCCGCGTTTCGAGGTCGGCCCAAAAACCCGCGTAGCTGGGCGTGGGAACAAGGACACCGTCACCCGGATCGGCGATCGCAAAAAACAGCAGTTCCAGCACGGTGCCTGCGCCCGCGAGCACGGCAAGATTGTCGGCGGTAACGGTCCGGCCGAGGAAACTGCGGCTCATGAATGCCGCGAGGTTTTCGCGGAACTCAACCTTGCCGATCATCGCGTCGTAGCCCAGCACATGACTCGGTGCGTGGTGGTAGCGCTCGAGACACGACAGCAGGTCATCGCAGCGCCGCTTGTTCTCGGCGATGCAAAGAGCAATGTAGCCGTCGGGCCGCGTGCGGCTGTCCCACGCCTCTCCGAAACGGGCGAAGTGCTCACGAATGTAGGAAGCCAACGGTGGCGAGTCGACGAGGGCCTGGCCGCGTTGTGAGAGCTTGGACATCAGAGTGGGCCACATTAGCTGGCCTTGTGATGCCCTGGCACCGACTGAGAAGCACGTAATCCAGGTCACCGCGGTTGCCAGAGGTGGATTCCAGGGTGGCAACAACTGTAGCCGGTGTTCCACCATCGACGCCATTTCGGCGTGCGTAGATCCGCGCGAATACTCAGATCACGAAACGGCGCGAAGTTTGCTCATGGTGCCGAACATGCGCGCCGCTTCGTTCGCCTCCAAGATCTTTATGACCCTCGGGCTCTCGCTCGCAGTCGGCGCGTGCGTCACGGCAGAGTCTGAGCCGGACACGTCCTCGGCAGCACGTGGCCCCATCGGCAAGGCTGACGCCCCGGGCTCCTGCGCGGACGTCGACGGCGGCGATTCATGCGGCGGGCAGTCGGACGGCGCCTGCTGGTGCGACGACTTGTGCCTTAGCTACGGCGACTGTTGTGGCGACAAGCAGTTGGTCTGCGACGGCGTCGACCCGGGCCCGACGCTGTGCCTCAGCGACAACAGCTGCGAAGACGGCGACTTCTGCGACATGACGCAGTGCCTGAGCAACTGCCCCGACGGCATGATCTGCCCCGCCGTTTGCTGGGGCGCATGCGAAGAAGCCCCCCAGCCGCCGCAGTGTCCCAACGTGTGCGACGCCATATGCGCTGGCGATCTGCCCGCGATTCCTGAAGGTTGCCCGACGCCACAGTGCGCGTGCCCCGAGCCCGAAGGCGGCTCCTGCGAAGACGCGTGCGGCGGCCAGTCTGACAGCGCTTGCTGGTGCGACGACGCTTGCTCCGGTTACGGCGACTGCTGCGAGGACTTCGAGGAAGCCTGCGCCGAGCCGGTCGACGTCTGCGAGGAGTTGATCGCCGCGTACGAGGCCGAAACGGTGGTAATCCGAAGCTGTAGCGACGACGCCGACTGTGGTCAGGTCCTCACCGGTACAAGCTGCGGCTGCTCACGCAACTGGGTCGCCCGCACCGACGCCGACATCTCCACCTGGGAAGACATTCGCTCGCAAGCCAGCGACGAGGGCTGCTCCATCGGCGGGATCAGCACCTGCGATTGCCTCGCCACCGACGGTTTCGAGTGCGACGCTGGCGTGTGCACCTGGAACTACCTCTAGCGGATCGCGGACATTCGCGCGGCTAAGGTTTGCTCGGTACCATCACGGATGATGGTATCGACGACCTCTCGTTGGGCACCGATCTTCGTGGCTGCAATCGCAGTCGCTGTTGCGGGTTGCGATGGCAAACCCAAGGCGGACCAGCCCGCGGCCAAGGCGGATGACGGGTCCGTCTTGTCGCCCTACTTGGCGATAGCCGAGACGCTCGCGCAAGACAGCGTCGAAGGTCTTTCTGAGTCGGCGGCACGCGTTACCGCCGCTGCGAAAACCCAGAAAACCGAAGCCGGCATGGCGGTCATGCTGGAAAGTGCGGGTACGGTCGGGACCGCCGACATTGCAGCGGCTCGCACGGCTTTCAAGACGATGAGCGCTGGCATGATCGAGTACATGCGGGCTCACCCCGACAAGCAAGCGGGTCACATTCTCGTGCATTGCACGATGACCTTCGAGGGCAATGGCGGGCGGTGGGTGCAGCCCAAGGGCAAAGTCATGAACCCCTACGAGGGGGCGATGATGCTCCATTGCGGCGACGTGCTCGACTGGGCGGCCGAGCTCCCGGAAACCTGAGCGCGGCCTAGTTCGGCGGTGCGAGCTGGTCGACGTCCACGTCCACGCCGCGAATCGCACAAACGGGGCCGTTGGTGCAGTCGAACGTGAACGACCGCGTCCCGTACGGTTCGTTGGTCCCGACCCAGTCGGAGTCTTCTCGGTTGCTTAGCCACGCGAGAATCCGCCACGGTCCGCCCGGATCGCCGACATCGTAGCCCTCGAGCCGAAACGAAACGGGGACGTCCGCTTTTCCCAGCAGGAATGATTGCTGCAGCACCTCGTCGCCACGGTAGACGTTGCGGACGCTGAAGCTGTCGGGACCCTCCGGAAAAGCGCGGACCTCAGCAAACTCAAAGCCGGTGTCGTCGGGCATGAGATCGCCCAAAGAGAGCGACCCCTCGACGAAGGAGCTTCCGGAGCAGCCGCCCACAATCAGCGCCACTGCTACGGCTCCAAGGATGGTTCGTGCTCGCACGACCGCAGAGTAGCGCACCCTCGGGAATCGCCTCACCCTCGGCAGGAAGAACGGACGAGCCTCAGACGGGGGCCCGCCAGGCATCGAGGAGCTCGCGATCCGACCCTTCCACCGACTCGATGGTAGCGCGGCGGTGGTAGCGGTCCAATCTAACGTTAGAAACGGTCTGGCTGCGGGTCAGACCGCGACAAATCGGGGCCAGGACCCGCGGGCTTCGTGGACGGCTGCGAGCTGCCCTGTGGTGTTATCGTGCTGTCATGGCGCGTCGCTCCCTTGCTGCTTCCGTTGTCATTACGATCTCCTTGGCGGAGTTGGCGTGTTCCAGCGGACCGAGTCATACGCGGAATCCCCCGCCACAGCCGTCAGGCAACGAGTCGCCACCAAAAGAGTCCCCGCCAAAAGAGTCGCCGCCAAAAGATGACCTGTCCGGCGAGTCAGAGGGGGCCGTAGAGATCAACACGCCGGTCAAGACCCAGACCACCATCCAGAAGCTCGAAGACGGGACGTGTATGGAGTACGTGTCCGTCAGCTGCCCAGCTGGGGTGATGTGTAATCCGCCACCACCCAACCCCGTGCCGTGTCCCGAAGACAAGCCGAGTGGCGCGTGACGCCAACCGACCCAACCGCGTCTGCCAGGGTCGCGGCCGAGTGGCTTCGGCGGGTCGAAGCCGAATACACATCAGCGGCGATCACCGCTGAGTTTGTGCTGTGGCTCATCCGCCTCGGCGCGTCTCCAGACCTCATCCGCGATGGTCTCAGAATCGTCGACGACGAACTCGAACATGCCTCTCTGAGTCATGCGGTGGCGCGTGCCGCAGGCGTCGAGGCGCGGCCTCAGCTCGTGCAAGAGCGCCTCGGGCTGCAGCGCACCGAGGGACAACCGCTACTGGTCGATGCGGCGTTGCAGGGCGTGGACATCTTCTGCTTGGGCGAGACGGTCGCGGTCCCATTGTTCGTGGCTATGCGCGACACCTGCACGGTTGCGATCGCTCGGACCGCGCTCGATCGCATCGTGCGTGACGAAGTCCGTCACCGCGATTTTGGCTGGACGCTGCTGGAGTGGCTGACAGACACCCAGGGTGACGCGATGCGTACGCTCGTCGGCGATGCGCTCCCGGGGATGCTGCGTGGTGTTCGGGCCAGCTACGGACAAAGCGACTACGGCGAGCGTCTCGACGAGCCGACCGAGGCCGACGCACGCTGGGGTCTCATGCCGAGTGCGCGCTACGAGGAGATCCTGCTGCGCACCTACGAACGGGACTATGTGCCCCGCTTTGCTCGCGTTGGCATCGACGCTCGCGCGGCTTGGGCTCAGGAGTAAGCCGCCGCCCTCGCCGAGCGTTGGGCCTCAGTCTTCGATCACCGAGTCCGAGACTTCGATCGGCGTGTCGTCGTGGTTGGAGATCTGCGGGTACGTCGGATACCAAGATCCGCCAACGTTGCCCTTGATCACGGAACGGTCGATCCGGATGTCTCCGGAGTGGTCGTTGCTCACAAAGAAGATGCCGCTGCCGTGCTGGATAACTTCGTTGCGCTCGATCTTGGTGCCGCACAACGACAGGGTCATCGTATTGCCGTCGTTGTAGATCCCACCACCGCTACCACCACCGGGCGTGCCTTCGAGCGCAGGGTTGCCGCCGTTACCAACAGCCCGGTTGTGCAAGAACAGGCTGTTGATGACCGTCCACGACACGTTGATGCTGCTGATCCCCCCGCCGTTGGAACATTCGTTGCCGTAGCCTTCCTCGCCGCCAAACGTGCTGTTGACGAGGTAGACGGGCTCACCGTTGTACTGGCTGAAGGTTCGAACACCCGCGCCGCCGACATCTTGCCCCGTTGGCGCGCACCGGTTGTTGAAGAATCGCGAGTTGACGATCTTGAGTCGGCCGCCGCGGGCCCAAATAGCGCCGCCACCAGCGCTTTCCCCGTCGTTCGTCTCGTTAGTGGAGTTGCCATCGACGAACGTCAGATTCTGCACCGTCAACCGCGGATGGTCCTGGTTGTCGCACATTGCCGTCGTCCAGACTTGCTCCTCGTCGCACGTGTTCATGTACAGGGTTCGTGTGGAGCCACCACCGCTCAAAGTGACCAGGCCGCCGCCATCGATCACGATCTCGGGGCCGGTGTCGTTGAAAACCTTCGCGGGGCGGTCGAGCGTGATCGTCACCGGGTCGGGTCCGCAGTCAAATACGATGACGCCACCCGCGGCAACCGCTGCGATGGTTGCATTGGCGGTGCAACTCTCTGCGGTCCCGTCGCCGACCACGGTCGTGGGGTTCGAGATGTCCTCAAGGCCGGCGTCTCCGGGAATCTCGCAGTCTCCGTCGGGATTGCCAGCGGGCGGTCCCTCGACGGGATCGGTCAACGGATTTGGAACGTCGGTTGGCGTGGCGCCGTCGTCGCCATCGTCGTCGTCGGCACCATCGTCGGCACCATCGTCGGCACCGTCATCATCACCACCGTCGTCGCCGGCAACGGTGCCAGCATCACCATCACCACCGCCGTCGTCACCACCGCATCCGGCCGCGACGCCCACCATCCCTGAAACTCCCACAAACAACAGATCCCGCAGACTCAACATCATCAGTCAATCGCTCCAGCTGCCCGACGGGGCGCGCCGCAACTCTAGCAGCTACTGGGTGCCGAGATCAGCGTCCGTCGGGGCACCGCATGCAAGCCATTCGCCCAGCAGAACCCGCTCTGGGTCGGCAGCGTGCCCGACTGGGGGCATCGAGAGATGCTGGTCGCCCGAACGCGCCCAAATCCGGCCGGCTTGCTGCCGAACGTCCTGCACTGACTCGAAGTTGACCTCGATCGGTGCGCCCTGCCGCATGTCCGCGGGAAGCATCTAGCTGTGGCAGCCCGTGCAGAACGTCAGCATGTGCGGCCAGCCAAAGTTTTCGTAGGTAACGAATGAGTCCTCGGGGCAAGGCCTCTCCTCAAGGCTGTCCCATGGCCCCTCGTTGCTGGTGTCGCCAGACTCGTCGGAGCCTTCACTTTCGGTTACTTGACCGACGGTGTCGCTCGATGCCTCACCTGCCGTACCGAGGGATGCTTCCCCCGTGCTGGCTTCGGCTCCGGTGTCGTCGCCGGTTGAGTCTCCCCCGCCGTCGTCCTTGCAGCCCGCGCTCCAGAGCGCGAACACAGCCAACGCTGCCCTACACACAAAGCGCATCAAATGCCTCCGCTCCGGGCAAGTACTCCGCCGCGTCGACACCGACGAGATTCAACAATCCGGCCGCGAAGTTCGAGTAGCCCAGTTGCCCCCCCCCGTCATCGAGTTCGCCGGTTTTCAGGTTCATCGGTTCGGACAAAAAGGCGTCTGTCGTTGCGCCAAGCACCCGCCCGCCGGACGTTCCCCCACCAAGAATCATCGCGCTCGTCACCGGCCAATGGTCTTTGCCCAGGGCGTCATTGAGCAGCGGTGTGCGGCCCATCTCCGAAACCACCACGACCACCGTTTCATCGAGCATCTTGCTGCCCGCATCGGCACCGTCGCGGGCGGCGAGTTCGTCGATCAGCGCGGCCAAACCGGCGAACAACTCGTCTTGCTTGACGGCTTGGAACGCATTGTTGTCGTGGGTATCAAAACCACCGATCTCCATTTGTACAACGCGGCTGATCCCCTGCTCAAGCACATCGAGCGCGATTTGGGACTGCACGCCCAAGTCCAGGGTGTAGTCGAAACCGCCGAAGTCCGCGGTGGCGGCAAGCTCGTCCCCGCGCGCAAGGGACTCGATGAAGTCGCGGTAGCGGGACTCGTTGACCCCCACGATTCCACGCAAGGCTTTCTCGCGTTGCGCTCTGGCCAAGACATGCGCACGGATCAGTGCCGCCTCGGCCGAGTCGGGTACGAAGCGTGGCGAGAAGTCGCCGCTTTCGGGAGGGAAGGCTCTTGCGGGGTCCAGCAGAGTCCCGACCTGGTTGGCGGTGCCCGCACGGGTCGCGATCGAGGCGTAGGGACCAGAGAACGAGGTCTGGCCGAGCACGAGGTATGGCGCAGGAAGATCTCGACCCAGTTCGTTCGCCGTGATGGCACCAAAGTCGGGCGCGGTATCCGACGGGGTCCCGGTCATCACTCGCTTGGCGCAGTCGGTATGCACCAGTGATTGAACCGTGAGCCCGTTGACCACGGTCGTAATCGCAGCGTGATTGTCGAAGAGGGCGCGGGCCGCAGGCCGCGAGGCGTCGGTGAACACCGGGATGCCACCGAGTTCCTCGATGTCCCCAACCGGGGCGTCAATCGAGCCCACGCCGGGCTTGGGATCCAACGAGTACGTCGTGTCCCACCCTCCAGAGGCGACCACGATGATGAGATTCTTAGAGCCGCGGTCAGTCGCCGCATGCAGCGTGCTGTGAAGGCCCAGCATGCCCGCGCCCGCTGCAGTCGCCCCGCCCACCAGAAGATTTCGTCTCGATATTTTCTTCATGACGTCTCCTAGTAAAACGCGACGCGTACGTCCTGCATCAGTGCGGTGATTGTGACCTTCCAAGCGCGAACGGGGTCGCCACTCGCTGTTTGTGCCGCGGTGAACAGCACCAACGTTTCGTCCACGTCCGCAGAGTCCGCCTCGACGATCTCGCCGAGTATCGCAAGGTACAAGGCAACGATCTGGTCGCGAACCGCCGACTCGTCCGTGTCATTGGCGTCGATGCGGGTCAGCAGTCGACGGTCGCCCGGGTCTGCCAGGGCGAAGTCCGCCTCGACGACCGCATGTGCCGCTTCGCGAGCAAGGCTGGCGAGCACCAGAGTCGAGGTCGCGCTGTATGTATGCGACGGGCGAGTGACGTACAGCGAGTCGATGCCGCCCGCGAGCACCTGGTAGCCGAGGAACGAGTCGCGCAGCAAGTCGACCGTGCCGATCGCTGGCTCACCGAGGTTGGTCTTCCACACAAATCCGGTCGTCGCGTCTGCAAACTGAGCGAGTTGCACCGGTCGCATCTTCTTGACGGCCAGCGCCGCGCGGGGGTCGTCCTCTTC
>JAESSZ010000807.1 GCA_016763875.1 Nannocystaceae bacterium | reverse complement strand
GGTGACTGACGCCCGGTCAGCGCCCTCTTCGTGTCGCGTCCTGGGTCCCGCTGACGGCGTTCTGCCGACACGCGGGTTTCACCACAGGCTCCTAGCCGTCGAACAACACGATCTCGAACGGCGCGATGGGGTCTTGTCCCAGCGCGAACTGAATTGCCTGGCCGTTGATGAGGTACAGGCCTGCGGGCGTGTTCACGATGTCCGTGAGCCCTCGCGGACGTTCGACCATGGTCGAGGTGGCCGCGGACCAGTCGTCCGCTGTCGGGGTGACGTGGGCCAGTTTGCCGTCGAACACGACGTACAAGTCGCCGTCGACGTAGACCATGCCGTCGGCCCCTGCGCCGATGCCCGTGTCCTCGAAGGGACCGTCAATCGCTACCGTGGTGATCTCTCCCTCCATCGAGATGTGATTGAGACTCGCCGGAAGGTGGATCGCGGCGAGGAGCCCGGCGTCATCAGGGAGCACGACGATCCCGTTCTGACCGATGCCATCCGAACCGAGGACTGGATCGCTCGCGAACAGCTCCGACTGTCCCTCTGCAACGCGATAGATGTTGGGATTTTCTCGGTCGGTCGCGTAGGCCGTGCCGTCGGGGGCCACCGCGACGTCCTCGCACCACGCTGGGGTTCTACCGGCCATGAGCGGGATCGCTGACTCGCGCTCGCCCGAGACAAGGTCGATCACCCAAAGTTGCCCGGTGAAGGGGGTGGTCTCCCGGTCCGCGGCACAGACCCACAGCTTGCGGCCGGGCTCGTCCACAGCCATGCCCAGCGTGATCCACTGCCCTGGCGCCGAAGCCTCGAACACCATCGTGCTCTCACCCGTTTCCGGATCGAGCCGATGAACTTCACCGGCCGCCAGCGTGCCGAAGTAAAATAACGCGTCCGTGGGATCGAACGCAGCGCCTTCGGGGAAGGTCGTCACTAGAGGGTAGACCTCGGCGTACCCGGGCCGGCTACCGGTCTCCGAGCCGTCGGCATCGTCGGATGTATCGTCTAACGATACGTCAGAGCCGTCGTCGGACGTATCGTTAGACGTGTCGCCAGAGGTATCGCCCAGTCCGGTCTCTCCGGAAGTACCCGCGCCCGTGTCTCCGTTTGCGTCGCCCGAGTCATCGCCGCAGCCGAACACCACCAGGCCCGCGACGACAACATACGCAGTTCCGCGTGCGCGCCAGGTCGAAGTCGGGGCCGTGTACGAGAGGTCGTCAATGAGCACGGGCCGAGCCTAGGCGGTACGAGCGTGATTCCGCGTTGCATTTATGGGACAGGTATTCGCATAATCGAGAATGTCGACGCTGCCAGCGCTGGAGGGGTTTTCCTGGGATGACCTTCGCTATCTGGAGGCGCTCGCACGTTTGGGGTCCGCGAGGCTCGCGGGTCGTGAGCTGGGGGTTGCGACCTCGACGGTGTATCGACGCATCGCGGCGCTGGAGGAGGCGCTCGGAGCCCCATGTTTGAAGCGCGGTGACGGAGTCACGGAGATCGCCCACCGGCTCGCCGAACTCGCTCGTCGGACTGCGACTGAGATTGTGGCGATTGGTCGCAGCGGAAGTGGGGAGCAACTCCAAGTCGGCGGATCGGTGACAATCAGTACGGTAGACGGGTTTGTGCCACTGCTATCGGGAGCGGTAGGCGCCTTGGCGGCCGCCTGCCCAAGGCTCAAGATCAACTTGCACATCTCTGACACCGGGCTCTCGGTGCGTAAGCGACAAGCCGATGTCGCGCTCTACATCGCCGACAAACCGGCGGCGCACTTGGTTGGTCGTCGGCTGTTTTCGGTCGACTTCGGGGTCTATGGCACCGCGGAGCAGGCGGCACGACCCGACGAGGCGCGATGGATTGTGCTCGGTTGGCCGCTGCAAACCACGCGTGAGGCTCGGTGGGAGAGGGCGCGAGTCGACCCAGACTCGGTTGCCGTTGCAACGCCCTCGCGCAGAGCGTTCGTCGATCTTGTCGCGGCAGGCCTGGGCTTGGGGTTGATGCCGCGTCGCTTAGCGGCGATGCGCCCCGAACTCGTGGAGGTCGAGTCGTTTCGGGACGACGTCGCGCCGCTAACCCGGCCCGCGTGGCTCCTGACCCATCCTGAGCTTGCCGGCCACGTTCGGATCAAGGCGGTCCTGCAGACGTTTGCGGCGCACTTGCGGTAGCCGTTCTACGAGCGGCCGCCTTCGCGCTTGAACAGCGGCTGCGTCCACGCTTTGTGGCCCGCGTCATCTTCGACGACCGCGCGAACGTATCGGCTCTCACTATCCTTGAGATCGAAGGCGGCACGGCGACCCTGCTTTCGGTCCAGCAAGGTGCCACCGCTGCCGATGAAGCGAATCTCGTGCTCACCGGGCGAGTCGGTCGCCAGTTGCACCTCGAGCACCGTGTTCTCGATGCGCACGTCGAGCAGGGTCACACCTGTGCTGGCGTAGAAGTCGCCGCGGCGCAGGGCATCCCGAATCGCGTCGCCCGTTCGCTCCGACCGCACCATGACCCAGCCGCGGTCGCCCTCGAACGCCAACTCGCCGCGCGCACGTACTGCTTCGGCGTCGTGATAGTGGTGCGCGTCGTCGGTCGCTGTCCCCCACACGCGCGCGCCAGAGGCCAATACATCGTCCCACAGCAGCTCGGTGTTCGGGTGACCGGAGTCCCCTCCGTTGTTCGAATCGACCGCTTCGTTGGCGATCTCCAACAGGTTGAGTCCCTGGCGGCCTACGAGCCCGACGACACGAGCGTCCGCTGCGTAGTGGAAGTTGGGATGATTGAGCATCGAGATGCCGCCAAGCTGTTCCGTTACTCGTACAGCGTGCGTGTACAGTTCAACGCGGTCGAAGGTGTCGGGGCGCGGCTGAGCAGCGATGGCTTTCGCCCTCGCCGGGTCCACGATGAGACCGTTGACGTGCAGCAGGCAGCGCATGCCTGCCTCTGGCGGTGGGGAGCACGCCTCGGTGTTTTGGGTGAGTTCGATACCGGGAAGCACCAACATCTCACCCGGCACCTCGATGTTCGTGATGCGATTGTGGTCCGTGAAAACGATGAAATCGTAGCCGTGCTCCGCGTACCACTGCGCCACGATCTCCGGCGGCGTATTGCTGTCGCCGGAGGCGTTCGAGTGCAGGTGGAGTTGACCCTTGAGGAACGGCGACGGCGCGCGCGCCTTCTGCGGTGCCGTTGGAGTTTCGGGCGCATCGGGTTTGACGGCCGGCGGCGCTTCCGGGGTTTGCGAGCAGGCCAGCAGAGCGGCCAAACCAAGTCCTAGACTGCAGCGGAACATCGAACTCACAAACAGTATCGGTCGGGTGTAGCGAACGTTGGCGCGAAATCGCGAGTTGGGCGTTGCGGCGCGCCTGCCACCGCAGAAATCGCTGCCCCACAGACCAGTTTCCTCGGGTAACGTCGGACACTTACGAAGTGCGGGGCCTCCGGAAAAACAACTTTCCACCTACACTGTAGGTCGGGGTAGGCTCCGAAACAGCGCGGGATTCAGGGGTAATGGCGATCAATACAAATAGATTTAGCAGCTGGTTTTTGGCCAGCCTCCTTGGGACGACCCTTGGCTGCTCAGACACCGACGACGGCGAGGATTTCGACGAACTCGCGGTGGGCGAGAGCCTAGGTAAGCAAGACAACGCAGGGATCGCCGGCCTGCCGGTCAACGGCAACTATGCGCAGACCTCCGCGTGGAAGGTCACCAACCAGTGGGAAGAGACGGACACGCCCGCCGCTCGCGAGGCCGGCATGGCGTGGGAGGCCGACAGTGGGCTCAACTGGGACGAAAAGTACGCGCTTTGGATCGACTCGCTCAAAACGATCGAGGGTTTCTCGGGCACGACGTTCGAGGTGAGCAACCCTTGGGGCAAGAAGATCCAGGCGGCAAAGCTCGACTGCGCGGACGTGGCGCTCACCCTCAGGATCTCCTTTGCGGCTTGGTACAACCTGCCGTTCTTCCTGACCGCGTTCAGCGGCGGTGAGGCGATCTACTTCGGGCACTTCGGAATCCGCACGGCCAACGGCATTTGGAACAACATGCCGAAGTTTTCGCAGTTCGCCGACCACTCGGCGATGGGTGAAGCGGCGCTGGGCAACTGGCCGCAGGACACAACGCTCCGCAAGCGTGGCGTGCAAAGTGGTGATGACCAGCCGTTCTTGGGTGAAGGTGCACGCACAGGCACCTGGCTAGACGAGCTCCACCTCAACAAGCGGGCGGCCCGATTCATCCGACTCACCCTGATTTTCACCGGTTCGGCTCACCTCGCCGACAGCCGCAACACGTTCAACCTGGTGCCCGAGGCGTTGCGTGAGGGCGATGTGAATCTGCACCGCTGGCAGGCGCAGGGGATCGGCCACACGATGTTCGTGCTGGACGTCGACCATCTCGAAGGCGGCAAACTCGACGCCCGACTCGCCGAGGGCTCGCTGCCCCCGATTCAGCCGCATCTTCTTGATGCCACGGGTAGCTCACTACGTCTGACCTCCGCCGAGGCCGGTGGAAGTGACGAATTCGACGACTACGCCCCCTTCAACGGTGGGCTGAAGCGCTTTCGCGTTGCCAAGAGCATCGGCGGTTCTTGGACCAATACGTGGATGGCCGCGGACGAAGCGTCGTGGATCAACGACAAAGACCTCGATCGCATGCGCCAGCGTCCTGAGACGTTCAAGGCGCTCCTGGGCGAGGTTGAACCAGCAGAAAAAATCGCGGCGCTGGTTTCGATCGTCGAGCAGAAGCGGGAGCATCTGCAGAACTTCCCCGCCTCGTGCTCGGCTCGCATCAAGCGTGAAGAAGCGTTCGACGCGATCTACGACACCGCCGCCGTTGACCTGGGGATGTCACGTGCAGAGGTCGACCAGATGTGGCGGCACGAGGACGACTACATCTTCGCGGAGCTCGCCTACACCGAGTCCAAGACGTGCTGCTGGAACTCCAGCACCAACGCGATGTACGAGTCGATCAAGGACTTCAACCGACAGCGCGAACTTGAAGCTGGGGCATGTTTGCCGCCCGTCGTCTTCAAGGCGACCGACGGCGGGTACGAGCAGTTCAAGAATCACAAGCCCAACATTTGGGTTCCGTGGTCCGAAGACGAGCTGTGCACCCAGCGTGACACCGTCAACGATCGCGAGACCGAACACGGCTGGACCGACTACTGCGCCTGGAAGGCCGATGAGCCGGGCGGCGGCGAAGAAGGTGGAGAAGAGGGTGGCGAAGAAGGTGGCGATGACGGCGGTGGCACGGCGAGTTGCCAGGACAACTGTGACGGCAGCGCACCGGACGAAGTTTGCTGGTGCGACGATCTCTGCACCGACAACGATGACTGTTGCGACGACTTCGCTGCGGTCTGCGGCTAGCGGTCCAAGCGATCAAACACGATGCCCATGAACATCCCAACCGCGGTTGGGATGATGGCGTCGTTGAAATCGAAGTCGGGGTGGTGGCAGGTTGGGCTACCACCCGGCTCCCCCGCGCCCACGAGGAAGTACGCCGAGGGGATCTCGCGCCCGTAGTACGCGAAGTCCTCGCCGCCCGCGATCGGGAGCCCTTCTTCGATAACGCAGTCGGCGCCGACCACCTGCTGTGCGACACGGCGCACCGCGGCCGCGCAGTCTGGATCGTTGAGTAGGACTGGGTATCCCTCGCGAAGTTCGAGGTTGGCTTCCACGCCGAAGGCCTTGGCGGTGCCCTCGACAACCTCGCGCACACGTTCGAGCACCCGCTTGGTTGCCTCGGGCTCGAAACTTCGGATGGTCCCACCCAACTCGGCGGTTCCGGGGATGACGTTGTCAGTCGTCCCCGCGACGAACTGCGTGATGCTGACCACCGCCCCACCGTCGTAACCCAGTCCGCGACTCACGACCGTCTGCAGTGCGGTGACCATGTGTGCAGCCGCCACGATCGGATCGCGGCAACGTTGTGGCTCTGAGGCGTGACCACCCATACCGCGGACCGTGAGCGCAATGTTGTGGACGTGCGCCAGCATCGGGCCCGGCCGCACTGCCAACAGCCCGCGCGCGAGGGGGGGCCAGTTGTGCAGTCCATAGATCTCCGCGACGTCGGTGAGCGCGCCATCACGGATCATCACGGGAGCACCGCCGCCCTGTGTGCCTTCCTCGTCGGGCTGGAACACCAGGCGGACGTTGCCGGGCACGCTGTCGCGGTGCCTCGCCAAGAGCAGCGCGACTCCCAGCAGCACGGCGGTATGGCCGTCGTGTCCGCATTTGTGTGCGCAGCCCTCGTGCACGGAGCGATACGGCAAGTCCGTGGTCTCCGGCATCGGTAGGCAGTCGATGTCGGCGCGCAGCGCGATGGTCTTGGTCTTACCGACGCGGTCCGGGTGCAGGTCGGCGACGACGCCGGTTGTCGCCAGCGTGCGTGGCTCGTAACCATGGCGCCGCAGGAACTCGATGATCACGTCGCGCGTGCGGCGTTCTTGAAAACCCAGCTCCGGGTGTCGATGGATGTCGTGCCGGATCTCACGCAGTTCGGGTTCAAGCGCCGCGATCTCCTCGTCAAGGTTTTGCCCCATCGATTCCTCTACCCGGCTCGTACCCTACCATCGCGGCGCCTTTGGAAACGTCTGCGTTTCCAGAGTGGAGGTGATCAATGGTCGAGATTCCGAACGCGCTGGCTCAATCAATTCGCCGCGGAGAGTGTGTCCTGTGGACTGGTGCTGGCCTGGGCGGCCTCGCCGACCGGCCCGCATGGCAGCAGATCCTTGCCTCAGTGGCTGAGTCACTGGACGACGACGAACGCAAAGGCGTGGAAGCGTTGCTCGATAGCGGCCGCTTGCGTCCGGTGCTCGATCTTCTGCGACGCACGCAGGCCAAGGCTCTCAGTGACGGACTTGCCGCGGCTGACTCCGACGGCGAGCTCCCTGAAGGCCTCGCCTCGTTGGCGAAACTTCCATGGGCCTCGGTGTTTGCGACGGTGCACGCCGATCTTGCTCGCAAAGTCGCGACGCACGAGAGCAAGGCTCCGGAGCTGATTACGCCCGATGATCTCGACGGCCGTGCACTCGGCAACGGGGCCGGTCGCTTTGCGCTACACACTCCGGCTGACCTCAAGAGTTGGGTGGGCCACCCTGACCTGCACGACGTCGTGCAGCAGGCGGCACAGGCACACACGATCTTGCTGCTCGGATTCGCTGCGAACGATCCCGATCTCGACATGGTGTTGGACACGCTCGCGCATGTCAGCTCGGCGACCAAGCACTTCGCACTCGTGTCGGGCCTAACCGCAACGGAACGGGCTGCGATCGGCGATCGGTACGGTGTGGAAGTTCTCGACTCCGGGGACGCGTTGGGGGAAGCGATTGAGGCCCTGGTCAGCGCGGGGGAGGGCGAGGTGAACGACGACGACGACGTGACCCGGCGCGCGCGAGTTGGCCTGGACTTGGCTGTTGTGGTCGGCGAGCTGCCACTGCGCGCGGATGTGGCCAGTGATGCTGCCCGCTACGTTGATGCAGCGCGCGTTGCTGACTACGTCGGCGCCCTTGGTGCCAAAGGCCTTGCGGGCCTTGGTGCGCCCAGCTTGCTGCGGGCAGGCTCCGTGCTGCTGGTTGGCGCGCGGCTCGACGGTGCGCGCCAGTGTTTCGACGCGGCCCTGGCCTCGGCGCAGACAGAGGTCGACGGCGCGCTGTCGACGTTCGGCTTGGCGTGGACCGACTACGCTGAAGGCAAGACACAAGCCGCACTCGAGGGCCTTCGCAGTGCAGCCACGCGGCATAGTGCTGCCGCTCTGGTGCCCAGCGGCTACACCATCGAGGCCATCACCGCGCGTCGCGGCGCACTGGTCCGGTTGGAGGCGAAGAACGCCAACGGCGATCCTGTTGAGCTTGAGGTGACCACGCTCGCCCGCGCCCTGGCGGCTGGTGAGCGGGAAACATGGGCCGACTTCATCGGCAAGTTTGCCAAACTCAAAAATCCGGCAGTGTCCGGGATCCAATGTGGCAAGGCTCGCGGGCGTAGGCTGGTTGTCGAGCGAAAACTCGCTGGCGGACAAACGCTCGCCGAAGGTCTCGCTGTCGGAGTCCTAGAGCTCGGCGATGTTGCGCGGCTGGTCGCATCGCTCGCCGAAGGTCTCGCCGAAGCACACGGGCAGGGCCTGGTCCACGGCTCGCTCACGACCCACGACGTGGTGCTCGGTGACGACGGGCCCTCGATCCGTGGGTTCGGGCCGGGGGCCTTGCTGCGGCGTGCAGTGGGGTCGGTCGGCGCGGCACCTGAGATCGCCAGCGGTGGTGCGGCCACTGAGAAATGCGACGCATACGCGCTCGCCATGGTTGCGTTCCAAGCCATGACAGGGGCGGCGGGTGGCGCACTCGCCACGGCTCTCGTTCCGGAACTCGACCCGCGAGTCGATGCGGCTCTGGCGGCTGCCATGCACCCCGACCCTAAGTTGCGCTCGACCGTGGTTGAACTCGGCGAGAGGCTCGTCCTGATCGCGGAGAGTCCCGAGGAGCGCGCCGCTGCGGATGCGACCAAGCCGCTCGGCCCCCCCGAAGATCCCAACGACCTGCAGGCGTGGACGTCACTCCTG
>JAESSZ010000806.1 GCA_016763875.1 Nannocystaceae bacterium | reverse complement strand
CCCTGCCACTTCCCGGCGTTGCCGCCCGCAGCGGCCGGGTCACACGGCGCCCGCGGCAAGACGACGCGCCTCACGGAAACGAGAGTTCGACGAAGTACGGAGCGTGGTCGGACACCGAGGCGCGGCAGCGCTGAAACGATCCGTCGCAGACTTCCGCGACCAGATCGAAGCGCCGCGCGGTGCGAACGTGCTTGCGCAGCTGCCCGGAGACGAAGCAGTGATCGTATGCGTTGGCATAACCGCTCGCTCCGATGGTCGTCGGCATCTCCGGGCCGACGAAGATCATTGAGGCGTCGGGCTCCCCCGGAGCCACGAGTTCGGCCCACTCCTCCTCCGGTTCGTCGTCGCGGTCGCCGTCATCGAACGGCCGATTGAAGTCGCCGAGCACGATCCACTGTGCTTTGAGTTCCGCCCGCTGCCCCCATCGCAGGGCGTCGTCGATCTGAAGGATCTCAGCTTTGCGCTCGGCGACCCGGTCCCCCCACACGATGTGGACCGTCAGTAGACACAGGCGCCCGACCACGGCGCCGCCATCGAAGCACGCAATGAAAGGATCGCGGACAAACGCATCGTCGGGGTCCGGGTAGAAGGTGTTCATCACCGGGTCAAACGCGGCCTGGCGGTAGACGAACCCGTAGTACTCGCGGTAGCTGCCCGTCGCCGGCCGCGGGGTATCGGTCAGTAGGATCCGGTGGTCGGGCAACCTGGCCTCCAGCTCCTCGACGACCTCCCGGGTCATCACCTCCTGGATCGCGACGATGTCGAACGTCGCCAGTACGCTGGCCACAGCCGCCAGGTCGGTCTTGGCGTGGCCAAGTCGGCGTATGTTCCACGAGCCGACCCGGATCGTCGTCGTGGGACCTGCGTCGTCAACAAGTTGGACGCTGGTCGGGCTGGGCGCTGAAGTCGGGACGCTGGTCGGCCGACATGCAGCGACGGCCATCAGTAAAAGCAGTGACGCGACGACTCGGTTGATCAATCTCGGCATTGTAACCGGCTCGCGCAGGCCGACAAAACGGACCCTCGATGCGTCAGTCACGACCGGTCGTCAGTCAACCTCGAGCCAGTGAAACCGGAGCCCATTGGGACCATCGCCGATACCCGAAGCGTACAGTCCGACGCCGCCTTCGGCGCTGATGTCACCCGGTGCTTCGAGCACGAGCGTGTCGTCGACGAACGCACGGTAGTCGGCCCCGCACTCCAGGCCGAGCACACGCGGGACTCCCAGAGCAACCGGTGGCGTGAGAGCCAATGACTCCGCGAGAACAGTGAACGTTCCTGCGTCGGCGCGTACAAGCTGCGCGAGACCGGTTTCGTGGTCGAGATCGAACCGGACGTAGTCGCCGTTGGGGAACGCGTGGCACAACACGCCCACAACCCCGTCATCGTCCGCGGTAAAGCTGACCTCGACCCGGTAAGCGTCCCAATCAACGTCACCGCCAAACGCGTACGTGCCCCGAGACGGTGTGGCGTCGTCCGGACCCGATACGTCCGAGAGCTGCACCAAGTCGCCATTGCGGTACTCCCAGCGCCCAGGCCCTTCTTGTTCGGTGCCGGGGTCGTCGCCAAAGGTCCACAGCCCGGCATCGGTGTCGAACTCCTCAAGGAAGTCGATGTCGTCGTCGTCCGACTCGGTCTCGCTCCCCTCTGGCTCCGCCCCACTGGCGCTTTGTGTGCCGGAAGAGCCACCCGTGTCGGCCGACGCCATTGTCCCGAAGTCCGGAGAAAAGCAGCCAGGGGCCACCGTCAAAGCAGCCAGGCAAAGCGCGAGCGTCGTGTCCATACCCGTAACGCATGACCGCGCCGCGAAAGTGATCATCGGTTGGACCGAAGTTTTGAGGCCCCGCGTTGCCGAGCCGTCTCAGCCAGAGAACGCTAGCAGCGGGCCCGCTCGTGCTCTACGGCGCAGTCACCCTGACCTGGGTCGTCCAGAGCCGATGTCAGGGAGTCGCAGGGCAGCGCGAGATGGCAAGCGTGCAGAGCAAGCCGAGCGTCATTGCACGCCGAGTTCTGACCGTTCTCGTTGTCCTCGAGGTCGTCGTAGCAGTCTCGTAAACACTCGTACGCCTCCGTCTCGATACACTCCGTCCGTTGTTCACAGACGGCCAGACAGATCCCGGGCGCAACGGGCGACGGCTCAGGATCGAGTCCGACTTGTTTGTCGCTCAACTCGCAGCTGAGCGACGCCAAGAGCATCGAGATGCGGGCGATGACCGACCACGAACACGGCACACGACGATGATGCCACGGACGATGATGCCACGGACGGGGTCGGTCTCCACAACACATGCGCTCGTACCCAAGCGAGCGTCAAGCTAGACCCGGTCGAGACACTCGTTGAGCGCCGTCTCGCAGGCTTCGTCGCTGAACGAGGCCTCGCAGTCAACAGGATCGCCCGTTGGGATCGCATACTCCAACTCGCAGGTTAGAATGCCCAACTCGCGGTCGGGGAGCTGGTCCGGGCAGACCTCGGAGATCGAGCCTACGCCGGTGACACCGGAAGCATCGGTCGTTTCGCGGTTGAGTATAATGGAGAAGCAGTTGTCCGGGCACTGCTCGATGCAGATCGACTCGTCGTCGTTGATCTCGGTGCAGTCGTACTCGCAGCTCGGATCGGGGTCGTAGCCCCCGCCGATCTCGGGTGTGCCATCGTCGTCTGCGGACTCGGCCCCGTTTTCGTTTCGCAGGCTCTGCGATTCGTCGGATGAGTCGCACGCGGCGACCATCACGAAGGCCAGCAGGAAGGAAGGGCACAAGAGGTTGCTTCGGTTCATACCCTCGTTGTTGGTCAGCACCGATGATACTGGTTACCTCGTCGGCCAATGCTTCCGTTTTTTTTCTGTACCTGGGCCGCCCTGGCTGGGGGCCCCGCTGGCGAAGACCCCGCCGCGCGCCCAGATATCGCCGAACGGTTAGCGTGGTCAGCCCCCGACGCCTGTCCCAGCGGCGAGTCCGTGCGCCACCAGGTGCGCGGACTCGTGGACCCGAGCCTCGTCACCTCGGCGGTCGAGATCGATGCCGTGGTGGTTCGCGAATCCGAGCAGTCGTTCACGCTGCGGATCGACGTGCGGGGAGAGGCACAACAGAGCCAGCGAGAGTTCACCTCGAGCGACTGCGACGAGCTAGCCACCGCAGCGGCCCTGATCGCAGCGTTGGCTATCGACCCATTCGGCTTTGCGAGTCGCACGCGTCAGCCACAAGACCCCGGACTCGACGAGACGCTCGGCTCCGGCGACAACGAGCCTCAAGAGCCCGATACCGGGCTGGATCCGCCATCCGAGTCGTCGCCGGACACCAGTAAGCCCCCGAGTCCGCCCGCCCCGAGCCCACCCGCCGCCTCGCCGTGGCCGAACTGGTCGCTTGTGGTCAGCGCCGGGCCACTGTGGACGAACGAGACGCGGCCGTCTGCGACCCTTCGGGCGTTGGCCTCTCGGCGGTGGCGAATCTTCGCCGTTCGATTTGGCGTGGAGGGCTGGTTGCCGCGGCGGTTCCAGGACACTCGAGACACCGCGGATTCGGGGATCTCCGTGGGTCGGCTGCTCGTGCGAGCACAAGGATGCGCGTCACTTGGAAGCACCCGACTATCGGTGCCCGCTTGTTTGGGACTGGCGAGCGGTGGGATGATCGCGCGCGGGTACGGGGTGCCTGCGCCGCAGACCCGGGCCAGCCTCTCTGCCGCGTTCACCGGGAGCGTGGGCCTCCGCTGGCAACCTGGGGCCGCAGGCGGACACGCCACGCCGCTCAGTTTGTTCGCCGCCGTCGAAGCCCAGGCCCACACCACCAGGCCTCGGTTCCACATCGGGACCCAGGGCAGCCAGTACAGCGGGTCGGTGTTGGCCCTCATCGCGGTCGCTGGCGTCGAGATCAGTCTCCAGCGCGCGTTGTGATCCGCGTCACAAACGCGAATGGCCAATTTCAGTGACCACGGCCATTCATGGATCTGTGGGCCCTGTCACCGATGCCCGACCTGAATCGTGCCCGCGACCGCAATAAATCTCTCCGCCGAGCCTCCGCTCGATGTCGACGCGGTCTACCGCGAACGCGCCGACTTCGTTTGGAAGAACCTTCGCCGGTTTGGGGTCCCGCCCCACCTCGTCGAAGACGCGATGCACGACGTGTTCGTCGTCATCCATCGGCGTGCCGCACATTTCGATCCGAGCAAAGCCAGCATCACGACATGGGTCTTTGGCATTGTGCGACGGGTTGCCGCCGACGTTCGTCGCGGCGATCACCGACGCAAACGCCGGGTCGACGCCTACCGCGACCACCACGACCAGACAGACCGCGACCGCCAGCAACAACGACCACCGGCCGAGCTGCGGGTGATGTTGGCGAACATGCTCGGGTCGGTCGACGAGCAGGCCGCGCAGATCTTCGTGCTCTCCCAACTGCACGGCGTACCGCTGTGGGAGATCGCCGATGACCTGGGAATCAATCGTAACACCGCCGCCTCTAGGCTCCGGGCCACCCGCAGGCGCTTCTCCGAACTCACGGCCGCGCAAGACGAGGTGCACAGGGAGGTGCCGGTTGCCATCGCCACCCTGGTCGAGCTCGAACGCGACGAGCCGGGCACGATGCCTGAACCCGCGCGGGTACGCGTGCTCGCTGGGCTGCTCCCAGTGTGGTCCACCACCGCGCCAGCGTATGGCGTCGCACTCGCAGTCGTGCTCGCACTCATGGTTTTGGTGTGTGCCTCGCTCGCTCTGCGATTGGCCACGGCGATACCCGCACGGGTCGAAGGACCCGCCGTGCCCAACGTGCAGAGACAACTCGAGACCAGAGCGGCCGTCGTCCGCCCTCCGACGCTGATACTGCCCGACATCAGGCCCGAGCCCAGCAACACGTCCATCACGGTACCCACCATCGAGCGCGGTGAGCCGCCCCGTGCAGCCGGTCGGGCCCGGCGTCGTCCAGCAACGCCTGGCCAACATCCCACCGCCCCCCTCTCCGAGAAAACCACGGCCGACGACCCGAGCGCCGCGCCCCCTGGTCTCAGCCCTGGCTCCACGCTGGCGGAGGAACTCAGCCTGATATCCCAGGCGCGACGAGCTGTACGCACCGGGAAGCCCACGCGCGCATTGACGCTAATCCAGGTCTACGGGCGTCGGTTTCCCAAGGGTGCGCTGCACAGCGAAATGGCCGTCGTCGAGATCGATTCGTTGTGCCGATTGGGTCGCACCGACGATGCTCGTCGCCGCATCAAGGCGATGCCGGCTATCACCGCGCCTGCCGGTCGAGACGGCGATCCCTGCGGGTGACGTCAACATCTTCGTCCGCACGGACACTTCAATGGCGGGCCCTCGCCAGCCTGCTCGTGGCCTCGTACCGCTTGCGGCGGCACGCGGCCACGTCCGCGGGTTAGCTCGCGGCCGCAGGGG
>JAESSZ010000805.1 GCA_016763875.1 Nannocystaceae bacterium | reverse complement strand
GTCGGGCTGTGTGTTTTTTCACCCGCAGTGGCGGAGGTTCCGCGAGCGGGCCCGAGCACGTCCCCATCGTTCGCTTCGCGATCGCCGTGCCGCCTGAGCGTGGGGCGCACCCGCTTGCAGAACCCCTCCGGCTCTTGCAAGGCTCGGCCGGTTGACTACGGTCGGCACATTCAACATCCGCTTGTTTCCCGACCGGGGCACACTCGCGTCAAAAGTGGCGGGCCGCATCGTGGAGTTGGATGCCGACCTGTTCGCCGTGCAGGAGATTCGGGTGCCCAGCGCATTCGACGCCGTACTGAACGAGGCCTCCGCGAGTACCGGTCGAGACTATGCGGTCACGCTTGGCCCCATGTGCCGGGCGAGTGAGTTGCAACTTGGCGTGGTCTACGACCAGAAGAAGTTCTCGTTGGTCGAGACACGCGTCCAGGCCGAGCTCGATCCGTCGGGACGATGCTCGTGCCGCGATGGGCATCCTCCGGCCCTGCTCGCGATCCTCGAGGGCACCGACGGACGGCGGTTGGCGGCGATGTCGGTTCATCTCCAGTTCGGCGGGCGCCGCTGGCAGTACCGCGCCAGGCGTGACCAGTGGGCGAACCTCGTCGAGTCCATCGAGCGGATCTCCAGCGAGTTTGCTGTCCCCGTTGTCGTCGCCGGCGACTTCAACAGCACCGGTTTCCGAGAGGACGATCTCGGCGAACGGACGTTTATCGAACGGACGACGGCCGAGGCTGGGATTACGTTGGCGACGGCATCGCTGTCGTGCACGGCCTACTGGCGTCCGAACCGACGCCTCCGCGACTACGTCCCCTCGATGCTCGATCACGTGCTGGTTTCAGGCGCGGGCATTCGGGGCGTTGAAGCTCTCGGCATGTGTGCGATTCTCGGCGGGCGCGTTTCTTCCGAGGCCGCAGGTAACCCCGACTTCCACGAAGTCTCCGACCACTGTCCGGTGCGCGTCGAACTGGCGCTGTGACCATCATGACGACCGAAGAAAACCCCACGTCCCCGTTCGAGCGAATGATCAAGGCCTTGGTCCAGGGAGAGATCGTCGCGCTGACCGACGCCAACCTGCAGCAAGTGCTGGTCGACCGGCTTGAGCGCGCCGTGGACAATGACGACGCGGTGCTACGAGACCTTGGCACATGGCTCGTCGACCAAGACGAGGTTGACGAGGTCTACGGCTCAGACCTCGAGATCCAGGCGTTCCTGCGCGAGAAACTCAACAACTAGTGTCCCGAGTCTGCGACACGTGTCGCGAGCTCAGGACACTCGACGGGCTAGCCCTCGGGGACCGGTGGGGGCAGCGGATCCTGGCACACGCCGATCTCAAGGATCGTGTAGATGAGCACCAGCTCCTGCGGTGACAGCCCTACGTAGTCGAAGAACTCGGCCGTGTGGTAGCTGGTGAACTGGATCTTGCCGCACCCGAACTGCCCGGTGACGGTCAGCGGCACGGTGGCCGCACCGCTGATCCCACCCCCGCCAGGCCCTTCCAGCCACGTTTTGTAGCCGACATCGACGTCGTTGCCTTCTTTGTCCTGCACCACGACCGGGTTGATCGTCTCGATGCCCGACCAGTTGTCGACAGTCTCGACCTGCGGCAGCTGAAACAGCGTGGGGTGTGCCTCGTCGTTGAGCGGGTTGATGTCCTTGAGCGCGTCGGGAATCGCCTCGAGCCACTCCAGCAACCCCGTGTCCAGGATATCGGCCAGCGAGTTGTACACGCCGAGGTCGGTGCTCCCCGGCTCGCCGTGGAAGGTCTGATACTCCGGGAAGACGTCGACGATAAACTCGTTGGCCCAGTCTGCGACGTACCAACGGCCGCCAGCGGCGACCCAGTCGCGGATGTTCTGGATGTCGGTCGGCGTCAGGTTGTTGAAAAACGCGTCGCCGGAGCAGGGGATAAAGATGATGTGGTACTGCGCGAGCAGCTCGGGGTTGGAGAACAGGGTGTCAAACCCACCCTCCGACGCGAAACCGTCCGTGGTCGGGTTTCGACCGTTGTCGTAGAGGTCAAAACTCTCGGTGCCGGGGACCAGGCGCTCCTCGAAACCGGAGACCATCGTGTCGCCGAGGCCGAACTTGCCCAGCGCGTCTTCGATGCGATCGAACTGGCCGTCGGCCACGGCGATCAGCGGGATGTACTGGCCGTCGTCGGGATCGTTGTGGTCGGGCAGGGTCGTCAGCGAGGCGTCCAGCGTTTCGCTGCCGTCGATGTCGATGACCGACACGCGCATGAACTCGCCCTTACGGACCACGAGGTACACGTCCTCGGCGGAGACTGTGGGGAGCTCGAACGAGCCATCGGGGTTGCTGACAGCGAAGTGGGCCGTGGGGTCGAGGTCGGCACACTCGGCGCAGTAGACCTCCTGCGGGATCCCTTCCGGCACGACGTGTGTCGTGTAGACCAGCGCTCCGCTCACGGGAATCTCTCCGTTGGGGGCCCACACGAATCCGTCGAGCGTCGTGAAGGATCCTCCTGTTCCCATCTGGCCGCCGCCCACGTCGAACCACACCGGTGGCATCGGTCTGTCGTCGTCGTCGGTCTCGCCTCCGTTGGCGTCGGTCCCATCGCCCGGGTCGGTCGCGGAGGTGTCGCCGACTGTGTTGTCGCTCGGCCCGGCGCCCGTCGTTGCCCGTCCGTCGTCGTCGTCACCAATGCCCTCGTCGTTGGCCGCGGCGTTCGAACCGTTTGATTCGCTCGAGTTGCAGCCAGCCAGCGCGAGTGCAGCGATGACGCTGCTGTAGACAATCCACTTCAGTTGTTTCATGGCGTTCGCTCTTCCGTGTGCCCCGATTGCGCCCAATGATTACCACGAGCACGAGAGCGACTTTGCTTCACGCGCGGCGGTACGGACGTACGAACAGACACACGCCGTCCGAAATCGCACGACCCAGCGCTTGCTGCGCTCAACGACGACGAATAACGCCGGCCGCGAGCATTAGCAGGCCTAGGACGAAGGTCGCAGTTCCACCAACGAACATTCCCCACACAACCCGGAGATCGGTTGCGGCGGCGTCACCTACCTGTGCGACCTCCTTGAGGTTGGCGGTCAGGCTGAGGTAGCCCGCGCTATGGGTCTGTAGTTCGGCGAGCAGTGCGCCGGCCTCGAACTGGGCGACGACAGCGGGTTGCTTCCCGGGTGCGAGGGCCAGCACAGCAACCGAGGCCGAGGTCTTGTTGTTAGTGGGTACGGGTGGCGGCACGAGTACGAAGTGCCCGCCGGGATCGAGCTTCGGCGCGTAGACGACCGGTGCGTATCCCTGCGCGGTGGCGACGACGACGACCGTGGCGTTTGGCGCGGACTCCAACGTGATGGATGTACGCAGCGCAGCGGGGAGCGTCGCGCGAAATCGAGGCGTCAGGGCAGGGCGGGGGCTCGCCTGGCCGTCGACGGTCAACTCGCTTCCGGGGTGGCCCGTCTGACCGACCGCCTCGCCCTGATCGTGGACGCCGTTCGCGTTGTTATCGGCGAATAGCCCGTGCGCGATGAAAACCTGGTCGATGTCATCGACGCCATCGTTGTCGACATCGTGCCCCCCGAATGCACCGAGCAACGCGGTGTGGAGATCGTCGACATCGAGCAGGTGCCCGTGGCCCTCGTCCTTACTCGACTCGAACTCGGTGATGACCTGCCACAGCGCCTTGAGTTCGATGTGGACCGGGTCGTCGTCAACCGCGGGGTGTGAGACGAGTCGAACGGTCTGGGCCACGATGCCCTCGGGGAGCAGCGCAGTGAATCGACCGCGGCTTGGATCTGCGGCCCCTGGGTCGAAAACAACGATGCCACGGGTGCGGCCGACGACGGCGTCCGCATCATCCACAAGTTCCAGGTCCACGATGCGCTCGTGTGCCGCGCCAGAGTCGGCCGCAACGAGTCCGTGCACCAGCGAGGTACCGTCGTGCACGCTTACGTTTGTTTCGAGGATGCTCAGCCCGAGCGTGCTGGCGTCGGTTGCGTAGTCCTCGGGTCCGTCTTCAAGGTCAAGGAGCAGGGCGGCGACGGCGATCTCCTCGAGCCCGCCCAGGTCCCACGGACGGTAGTCGAGCTCTAGGTCGACGACAGCACCCTGGATCGTGAGCCAGTGAGGGCGCGCCTCCTTGCGGACATGCTTCGCGACCATCACCGCGTAGAACGAGGCGAACCCTTCGGTCCATGCGTCCGCGGAGGTGGGGTTGACCCAGTACCCGCCGTGGTTGGTGTCGTTGCGAGCTCGCGGGTGGACGCCGCCGAATGCCTGCGCCAGCACATGATGACCGATCTCGTGGTCCTCGCGATTGGACGGCCAGCCGAGGTCGGCCCGCGTGCTCGCGTTGACGCCCAGTCCGACAAACGGAGGGCGCGCGCTGTCGGGTGCGTAGGAAGGCGTTCCTACCCAGAAGGTCGTGTCGGCACTCGCCGAGGCGTAGAAGGTGTGAATCTGGAGCGGGGTGGCGCCGAGGTCGATGCCAAGGTCCTCCGACAGCGACAGTGCGCCCGCAAACCCGCGATACAGCGTGATCGCGTCGGCCCACCAATGACGTGGGAACTTGCCCTCTGGATAACGATCGTCCGGAGCCGCGAAGTCGAAGTTGCGTTCGCAGGTGCCTTCGCCCGAGAACGAGTCGGTTTGGATCTCGATGGTTCGATTCTCGTAGTCGAGCTGAAACCACGGCGGTTCGTGGGCGCCATCGACGAGCACGAGCGCGACCTGCATCGGGCCAGCGTTCGTGGCGACGAAACGGTATCGACCCGCACCATCGGTCGTTGTGCGCCGCACGCTTCCGTCCTGAGAGAGCGTGACCTCAATGCCGACTACCGAGTGGCCGTCGGCGTCGTGTACGACGCCTTTGACCTCGCAGCCCGACGCATCGGCTGACGCCATCGGCGCGCCAACCCACAGGCCTACGCATAGTGCGGCGGTGACAAGGGGTAGGCGCATCTTAGCGGAGGTCTCCCACGGCCTTGTTGATGGCCGTTGGCGTGAGGCCCAGGAAGAATGCGGCACCGATGAGTCCACCACCGACGAGCATCAGCGTGAGGCCCAGGGTGATCAAGAAACGACCGCGTTCATTTCGGTACGACGGTGCCGCGCTGTCACGGATGCTCTGCGGCAGCGCCCACATCCACGAGTGCCCCGATCGCAGCTCTTTGGAGACTCTGGGCAGCGGTGGCTCCTCAGCGTGTGGTGCGGGCAGGAGCACGGGTTGAACCCGAGCCTGCGCAGGGGCGGCGGACGGTTTTCGCAGGGGCGGACTGGGTTCGGGCGGGCTGGCGTCGGTCGGCGTGGGCTCGGTCGGCGTGGGCTCGGTCGGCGTGGGCTCGGTC
>JAESSZ010000804.1 GCA_016763875.1 Nannocystaceae bacterium | reverse complement strand
TGATGAGTCACGAGATTCGCACCCCATTGAATGTGCTGCTCGGGATGTCGGACTTGCTCGCTGATACGACGCTCAACGATTCACAGAGGCGCTATCTCGACACGTTACGTGTCCACTCCGAGCACCTTCGTGCTGTCATTGGGGATATCCTCGATGTCTCGAAGCTAGAGGCAGGGCAGCTGACGCTCGAGTTGAGTGGTGTCGATATGGTCGAGCTCGTCGAGGGGGTTGTGCTCGGGGTCGCGGTTGATGCCGCGGCGAAAGGACTCGACGTCAATGTCTTTTGCCAACCCGGCCTGCCAGCCCAGGTCGAGGGCGACGCCGCTCGGCTGCGACAGGTGGTCTTGAACCTCGTGGGCAACGCGGTGAAGTTCACGCCAAAAGGTCACGTGCATGTTCGTCTTGGGGGGGAGGCGGTGGATGAATCGCGATGGCAATTCGTTCTCGAAGTCATCGATACCGGGGTCGGTATCGCTCGCAGTGATCAGGCCGCGGTGTTCGACCGCTTTGTGCAGGCCAAGCACCCGAGCGCGCGCAAGGCTGGCGGCTCGGGGTTGGGGCTACACATCACGCGTTCGCTTCTGGATCAGATGGGGGGAACGATCTCGCTGAGGAGCGAGCCGGACAAAGGGGCGACGTTCACCGTCGAGATCGTTGCCGACGTGCAACGCCGGTCTCGGGACTGGAAGCCGATGCCGAGCGGGACGCGTGCGATCGTTGTCGCACCACGCCGCCCTGCGACCGAGCACCTGGTCACCTTGCTGTCCGCCTGGGGCCTTGAAACGAGCGTATTCGATAGCGTCGATGCTGGCAGCGAGGCGCTGGCGGATCGCCCCGAGGTCGTGCTCGTCGATGTGACGGCGCTTGGCGCCGCGACCGGAGATGAGGCGCGTCGTTTCTCCGCTGCTGTCGCCGCGTTGGATCGACCGGTCGTCGTGTTGCTGCCGGTCGGGGCCTCTCGCGTGGGCTATGGACTCAATCGTGTCGTGGGGTTGCCTCATCCCCTGCGCCTGGATTCGGTGCGCCGCGCGGTCGATACGGTGCTTCACGACGCGGAGCCAGCGGAACTCCCGGCTCCGGCTCCCCAGCCATCCCGGAAACGGATTGCGCCTCGTATACTGGTGGTCGAAGACCACGAAGCGAGCGCGCAGTATGCCCAGCGTGCGCTGGAGCTTGAGGGCTTTCGCGTTCGCGTTGCCGGCGACGGGGAGGCCGCGCTCACTCTGCTGCGAACGCATCGCTACGATGTGATCATCACCGACCTTGAAATGCCTGGGGTCGACGGCTTCACGCTCGCTCGAAGGCTTCGTGCACTCGAGGCGAAGCTCGGGCGGCAGCCCACCCCCATCGTTGCTCTCACGGCGCATGCGTTGCGGGGCGATCAAGAGCGCTGCCTTCAAGCCGGCATGAACGACTTCGTCACCAAGCCCGCCAGCCGACGTGTTATCGCCAAGACCGCCTGGGCTTGGGTGCGACCCTTGCCGCAGATACTCGTCGTCGACGATCTTGCCGACGGGCGCTTGCTCGTCGATCGGATCTTGCGAACCTCGGGTCGCTATCGAGTGGTTTCGGCCCAAGATGGACGGCAAGCCATCGCCATCGCTCAAACCACTGTCATCGATGCGGTGTTGTTGGACATCAATCTTCCCGACATGACGGGATGCGAAGTCGCACGGAAGTTGCGCGCCCTGCCCGGGTTCGATGCGGTACCGATCATTGCCGTCACGGGGTACGACGACGACGAGACAAAGGCGCGCTGCTACGACGCTGGTTGTTCTCAATTCATGACCAAACCCGTGCGACGTCGGCCTCTTCTGGCGTTGCTGGACGCGAAGGTGTCAACTCGCCGGGCGCAGGCCGCGACTGCAGCGCAGCCGAACGCGATGCCGACGGTTGATCCCGATATTGCCGATCTTGTGCCCGGATTCGTTGCCCGTCGAGCATGTGAAGTCTCCGATTTACTGGACCTCATCTCGGCAGGGACGTGGGAGCCGATCCAGCGCCTGGGACACAACCTCAAGGGCTGTGCCACCCCGTACGGTCTTCCCCGATTGGCGCAGCTCGGGGCCGACCTCGAAGCGGCGGCCGTGCGGCGGGACTGCCAGTCGGCCAGGCGTCTACAAACGGAGATGGCGGAAGTCCTTAGCGCGGCGCTTGAGCGCCAATCCGCCTGAACCCGCTGCGCAATAGGTGACCCGGGTCGCGCGGCGGCGCTTCAGCGCACGTGTGGCTCGAGCGCTTGCGTCCCCGCTCGGAGCGCACGAGCGTCCGGGCGCCGAAATCCTGCGCCCTCATCGGCCCTCGATGGGCCGGGTGAATTCCGGCGCCACCGCGTTGACGGCAGCGGCCGCGGTTGTGTGACAGCGGTCGGTCTCGCTGCGGGCCGTACCCACATCATGGTTGCGCCGCGCTGGACTCAACGCAGCGGGAGGCGGGGCGCGACCCGGACACTCTCGGGGCAGTTGCGGCCGGGCGGCGCTGGTACGGCGCTTGAAATAGCACCTGGCATGGTAAGTCGCCTTCGTTCGCGTCGGGCTGGTGTGGTTGCTTGGTCTCTCGCGCTTGTACAAGGAGTCGCCGCCTGTCAGGCGAGCACAGGTGATGTGTATTCGGGCTTGTTCGAGTCGGGGCCCGACGACGCTTCGGGGACAAACGCGCCGAGCGAAGCGCTCACCGAGACGGGCGCGCCGAGTTCCCCAGCGAGTACGGACGACACGGGAGGCTCGAGCGTCGGTGGCGAGATGGAGGCGCCGCGTCTCGACGTCGCACCCGCGGTAGGCGACCCTGAGCCTCCGCCAACTTGTCAGGCGGTCGACCTGTTGTTTGTGGTCGACAACTCGGGAAGCATGGGTGATGAGCAGTTGAGCCTGGTCGCTAGCTTCCCCGGGTTCATCTCGGGCATTCGAGAGCGGCTCGGTTCGGCCACGAGCTACCACGTGGGGGTCGTGACGACGGACGCCTATGCGTGGGACCTGCCGATGTGCCAATCGCTGGGCGGCCTCACCGTACGTACTGGCGGCATGCTGTCGAGCGACGAGACCTGTGGGCCGTTTGCGTTGGGGAGGAGCTTCATGACCGTCGAGGACGATCTCGACGAGGCGTTCTCATGCGCGGCGCAGGTTGGCATCGACGGCGCGGGTGTCGAGCGCCCCATGGATGCCATCGCGGGGGTACTGACGGATCCGAGCGGGATCAACAGTGTGTGCAACGAGGGCTTCCTTCGCGACGAGGCGTTACTGGTGATCGTGCTCATTACCGACGAGGAAGACGAGGGCGACAGCCTTGGGGATCCCCTCGACTGGTTCGACAACGTCGTGGCCGCCAAGGGTGGTGATGCCGACGCGGTCGTCGTGCTCGCGCTCATCGGCCACGACAAGCCCAATGCATGCATCGCCACGCAGTGGACAGGAATGATGGGCGCCGAGATAGCGCCGAGGTTAGCGACGTTCGCGGGGCTGTTCGAACACGGCACGGTGGGAGATGTCTGCGCACCGGACTACGGGCCGTTCTTCGCGGACGCCGTCGATGGCATTGCCGACGCTTGCGACCTCGTGCCCACGCCCGCCGACTAGAGCGCCTCGTCCGGCGAGGCGCGGCCCGTACGTGCGAAGTAGAGCGAGCCGCTGAGCAATGGGCCCTGAATCCAGGCCACAACAAACACGCCGTCGCGCCACGCCACGGCGGGCTCACTCGCCTCTCCCGCCAAGTTGTCGGAGA
>JAESSZ010000081.1 GCA_016763875.1 Nannocystaceae bacterium | reverse complement strand
TGCGGCGACCCTGGCAACCGCGGCGGGTCTGGAGGCGGAATCCGCCGAGGCGCTCATCGAACTCGCCTCAGTGCTGCGACAGCGTGGTCAGGCGGACGAAGCGGAACGGCTCTTGGACTACGCGGCGGGCCTCGTGACACGACTGCAACTGTGGCACCTCGGACCCGCGCTTGCGCTCGTCCAGGGCAAAGTCGCCATCGACCAGGGCAAGCCCTCAGTCGCACTGTCTAAGTACTACCGCGCGATCAAACTCGAAAGCAACCGCATCGACGCTCACCCGCTGAGGCTGGTGCCCATGTGGATCGATCTGGGACGTCTGCTTATCGCGCAGGGCGACCCGACAACCGCGGCGACACATTTCGGCGACGCGCTGACGATCCTTGAGCAAACACTCGGTCCGCAGCACCCGATGATCGCGGAGACCCTCGTCGAGTTGGCTAGCGCCCAAGCGGCGATGGATGACGGCAGCAAAGTCATTATTTCCCTGCGGCGCGCGGTGGACGTCCGGCGGCAGGTTGATGACCCGGCGTCACTGGGCATGGTCCAACTCCGGCTTGGCGACGCGCTGCTCACCCACGACTCACCCGCCCTGGCGATCATGCGTTTTACGGACGCCGAGGCATCGTTCGCGAATGGCGCGCTGCCCATTCGTCGCGCCGAAGCGATTTTTGGGCGCGGCCTAGCGGAGCTCGCCCAGGGTGCAGATGCGGCGGCGGCCGAAACCCTGACCCGAGCAGTGACACGCACGGAAGCACTCGAGGACGCACTCGCCCTCGCCGATGCTCGCTTCGCCCTCGCGCGCGCGCTGTGGCATGACCCAACGCAACACACACGGGCGCTATCATTGGCGGCCCTGGCCGGCCAGGCCTACGCAGGGGCGGGACCGGAATCGGCGGATTCGCGCACCGCAGTAAGGGAGTGGGCCGCGGCACAAACGCAACCGCAGACTCAGACCGGAAGCGAGCTCTCCCAGACCCCCGACCCCGAAGGGCCGAAACCGGACAAGCCGGCCAAATCTCCGCCAGACGGGCGCCAGGAGACCAAGCCGTGATCCGACCGCAGCGGGCGTGGCTGTGGCTCGCCGCGCTCCTGGTCTCGTGCAACCCGCGGGGCACAACCCGACCGCGCTCTGGCGGGGTCCATAACATCGCTGGACTCGGCATCCCCTATCCCATCGGGGAGCCCGAGACGATCGAGGGCTGGAGTCGCGCCGCATTGTCGCGCGCGACGTTCGCCGTCGTGATGCGAACCGACGATCCGGGGCCGTTTGCCGACCGCGGGACGGGACCCGGACCGGTCATGGTCGGCGAGCAAGTCCACGAAGCCGAAACCCAAGCGTTCGATGCCTTGCTCTCGCACGCATTTGAAGGCCGACGCCCGCGCCTCGGCAGCGCCGTCGTCGCGACCGCCCGAGACCTGGCCAAGCTGGGCTACTGGCCGCCCGCACCGTCCGTATTCCTCGTTGGGCCCGATAGTAACTGCCGCGCCGAGGTTGGCGCGCCAACGATCGGCTACTACCGCACTGAGGCAGACATCCTCCAGATCGATTGGGCCCTTGAGGGGTGCGACGTCGACACAGCGTGGGGCCCGGTCGCGGTCGTCACCGATCGTTTTCCCGAGGACACGGTCTGGGTCCCGGCCGAGCTCGGTCTCGATGCACGTTACTCAGACGGTGAACGCTGGCGTGGTCCGCTAGCGTCAGCGATTGAACCGCCGAACTGGTCGGCCAACGTCGACGCCGAGTTCGAGATCGTCCGGGTTCTGCAGATTCCAGACACTCACCCGACCGTGGTTCAGGTGTACGACAGCCTAGTGCGCCCCGACGAGACCGATGAGGCACGACAACGCCTCGCAGCCGCCGGACTCGACCCAGCCTGCGCTGATACGCACGCGACCGAGATCGCGCATGGGTTTTGGAACGGCAATGCCCTGGATCTGTTCGCACCCGGGCAGGCCCCTCCCGGAGCGCCGTCCGGCGGCCTAGAGGGCGGCGAGTTTGAGGCCCCGACGGACGAGCAAGTCGAGCCTCACCTGCTGGGTGCATTCGTTCGTGGCGAGCAGATCGACGGCCTGGTCTATGACCAGCGTCTGGACGCACTCGTGGTCATCCCCCCAGCGCCCACCATGCAGGGCAACAGCGCCTGGGTCCGCACAACACTTCCTGCGGGCATCCATTCCGACTACGCACGGGCATCGTGGGGCTACCTACCGACGTCAGACGCCTCGCCGATCGGCGACCCCTGCGAGTCGCCCGCCAGGTAAGCAAGTCCCCGCGCGCCACCCACACGCAGTTGTTTCCCCGCGGGCGCGCTCCGGGGCACAACGCGCGGCACAACGATTGGGTTTGAGCATTCGCCAAGGGTGCGGGACCCTCGATGCGGCTTGGCCCCTCGCCCGCCATCGGTCGACGCACCCGCGTACGACAACTCCGAGCACCGGACGGCAGACTCCGCACCGGACGCTGAGTCGCGCCGTGCTCGCAAGAGGAAGGACGAACCCAGTCTTGACGGGGGCGCGCACATTGGCCGCTACGTTGTGTTGTATCGCCACGGTCGCGGAGGCATGGGGCACGTGTATGCCGCCTACGACCCTGAACTGGATCGCCGCGTCGCTATCAAGTTGCTGCGGCGCAGTGACAGCAGCCGCCGAGACCCCCACGCACGCATGGTTCGCGAGGCACAGGCACTCGCCCGGCTGTCACATCCCAATGTCGTCGCTGTCCACGATGTCGGAGTCCACGAAGGCCGCGTCTGGGTCGCAATGGACTTTCTTGAGGGCCATACTCTGCGGCGTTGGACCGCGACCGAGACAAGGAGCCGCGCGGCTATCTTGGATGTCTTTTCGCAGGCGGGACAAGGGCTTTCCGCCGCGCACAAAGCGGGATTGGTCCACCGCGACTTCAAGCCCGACAACGTTATCGTCAATGCCGAAGGTCGCGCGCAAGTCCTCGACTTTGGCCTCGCTCGTGCGTCCATGAGCGGTGGCCCCAGCGGGGCTTTCCGCGGCAGCATGGACTCGGAGGCGCGCGAGGCACCGGAGAGTGACGCCAGTGGCGGCTCACTATCGATGCGACTCACCCGAGAAGGGGCGCTCGTCGGCACTCCGGCGTACATGGCCCCGGAGCAACATGAGCGCGGTCCCACCGACGAGCGTACGGATCAGTTCGCGTTCTGCCTGGCGTTGTACGAGGCGTTGTATCGCGAGCCCCCATTTGCGGGCGACAACGACAAGGAACTCAAAGCCAATGTCACCGGGGGCGCGCTCCGGGCGGCGCCACGTCACAGCGACGTTCCGAGTTGGCTGCGAGCGGCGATCCTTCGCGGGATGTCGGTCAATCCGAGCGATCGCTGGCCATCGATGGATGCGCTCCTACAGGAGTTGAGACGCGACCACGGCGTGCCGCGCCGACGTCAGTACCTGGCGGCTGGCGGCGTACTCCTTTTGGGCTCGTTGGCCGCGGCCGTGGTCATGAGCTTGTCGGCGGATCCCGACCGCTGCATCAACGCCGCCGCACCCATGCAAGCGATCTGGAACGACGCACGCAAGGACACGATCCACGAGATCTTCATGCGCACGGGCAAGCCGTTTGCGGCGGCGGCGTGGCGCAACAGCGTCGTCATCCTAGACGCTCACGCCGCGCATTGGATGGATGCGCGGCGCGAAGCATGCGAGGCAACTTGGGTCGCTGGCGTGCAACCGCAAGAGACACTCGTGCTGCGACTCGCTTGTCTGCAACGTCGCCTCGATGAATTGGACGGGCTGGTCTCTACCTTCCAGGACGCAGACAGCACGGTCGTGGAGCGGGCGGTTCAGGCGGCCCACGCCCTCACTGCCGCAGACAGTTGCGCGGACACCCAGGCGCTGGCATCTAGCGTCCCCTTGCCGGAGGATCCGCGACAACGGACGCTCGCTGAAGATCTACGCTCGCGGTTGTCCGCGGCGCGTACACACGAACGGTCGGGACAGTACGACGAGGGGCTTGAGCTTGCCGCCAACGCGGTTGACGACGCCCGCGTGCTCGCATTTCGACCCGTTGAGGCAGAAGCGCTGGTGATGTTAGGGCGACTCCAACTCCGAAACGGCAATACCCGCGACGCCCAGCAAACACTGCACGACGCCGTCGTCGCCGCCGAGGCGGGTGGGCATACCTCCGCGGCGGCCCAAGCCTGGGTGCTGCTGCTGCAGGTTGCCACGCTGCACCCGCCGCTTCACCAGGACGCGACACGATGGGAGCAGCACGCGTCCGCACTCGTCGAACGACTGGGCCGCGGCTCGGTACTGGATGCAGAACTCCAACGCGCGTCCGGCAACCTACGCAGTGCGCAAGCGCAGCACACCCAGGCCGTGCGTCACCTTCGGCGAGGCGTGGAGATCCTGGAATCGCGAGTCGGCGAAACGCCCCACCTCGGTGAAATGCTGACTGACCTCGGCAACGCATACCTCGAGCTCGGTCGCTTGAATGATGCTCGTGAACATCACACCCGCGCGCTGCGAATCTTGCGAGAGCAACTGGGAGACCACCACCCGGATGTCGCGTCGGCGATGACCGGGCTCGCGCTGGCGTACGACGAACTCGGGCATCCTGAGCGGTCCTATCCGCTGTACGAGCAGGTGGTCGATATTTTCAGCGAAGCGCTCGGGCCAACGCACCCGAGCGTCGCCACTGCACTCAACAACTACGCGGGGGTGCTGCACGCCAAGGGCGAGTACATCGAGGCCCTGCAGCGTTTTGAGCGTGCGGCCGCGATCTGGGAAGCCGCCTACGGACCCGAGCATCCCGACGTAGCGCTCACTTTGGGCAACATCGGACTCGTTCTGGAAGGGCTCGAACGCTGGCCCGAAGCGATCGACCATCATCGACGCGCGCTGGCGCTGCGCGAGAGAGCTTGGGGTCCCATGCATCCCGACGTCGAGATCTCGCTCCGTAATCTCGGCGACCTCCATTGGTACCGCGGAGAGTTTGAACTTGCCCGCGAGTACCATCGACGCGCCGTTGACATCATCGACAACTCGCTCGGCGCCGACCACCCGCGCACGGCGGCGCCGCTTGAGGGACTGGCGGCCGATCTTGTGTCCTTGGGCCAGCCCGAGTTGGCGCTGCAGCACTACCGGCGGGCACTGGGGGTGCGTGCGTCCGCGTTGGGTGCGAATCACCCGGTCGTGGCGAACGTCCTGACGGAGATCGGGAGCCTGCACCTTGATGCCGGCGACGCCGAGCAAGCGCAGGCAACCCTGTTTCGCGCGAGGGGAATCTACGACAAACATGGACAGCCCACCGCCTCGGGCGCGAAGTGCCGCTTCGCGCTGGCGCGGGCTATCGTCGCAACAACCGGCGATGAGGTGCAGGCCCGACAAAGCGCCCGGCGAGCACTGGCGGAGTTTCGCGAAGCGGACCCCGACAACTCGGAAGTGAGCGCGGTCCAAGATTGGCTCGCGGCGCACCCCCTGGGTTGAATCACCCGAGTTGGGACGAGAGGCGCGCCGAGTCTCGCCGACAGGCTCGCGAGACTCGGGCGCCGGTTGGCTACTTGGCCGACTTACCGGACGCCTTGCCCGACTTGCTCTCGCCCGCGGGCTTGTCACCCGAAGGCTTGGCATCCGCCGCAGGTTTGGCATCACCTGGTTTGGCATCACCTGGTTTGGCATCACCTGGCTTCGCGTCACCCGGCTTGGTCTCGCCTGGCTTCGCATCACCCGGC
>JAESSZ010000803.1 GCA_016763875.1 Nannocystaceae bacterium | reverse complement strand
CGACGCCAAGCGCATGTTCGTGCTGACGAACGGGGCGCTACAGCGAGCGGGCGATCCGCCGCGGTTCCGTTGGCGATGGCTGGCCACCAAGGCGAGAATTCACGATCTCGCGGGCGAACTCGGCGAGGCCGTGCGTGGCTTCGAGACCGCGCTCGCGTTGGCGAGCACCGAACTCGGCGAGCACCACGCCCATCTCGCCAATCTGCTGCACGGCTACTCGCGGGCATTGCTGCGCCACGGCGACGCCCGCGAAGCGCTCGCTGTCGCCCAGCGGGCCCAGGCGATAGCCGAAGCGCGATACGGCCCGCGCCACCCGCAGGTCAGCGCCCACCTCACCTCAATAGGCAACGCCAAAGCGGGCCTTGGCCAGTACGACGGTGCGATCGCGGCGTTCGAGCGCGCGATCAAACTCAGCCAAGACGCGCTGGGCCCCGACCACCCGCGGCTGGGCGCGCTGCACAACAACCTCGGCATCGCGTACATGCAAACACGCGGACCAGAACTCGCCCTCCCCCACTTCGAGCGCGCCGTCATCATCGACCGGGCCTCGCTGGGCGAGCACCACCCGCATCCCGTCCCTGCCATGTACGGCTCGGCGATGGTGTACTTCAGCCGCGGCGAGTACGATACGGCCGAGCCGATCCTCCGCGAAGGACTTGAAATCGTACGCCGCGCGTGGGGGCCCGAGCATCCCGACCAGGCGTACTTGACCACGGCCTTGGCCGACCTGGAGATCGAACGAGGTCACCCGCAACAAGGACTGCAGGGACATCGCCGGGTGCTGGCGCTGCTGGAGCCCGCGTTCGGAAAACAGCACCCGCGCTTGGTACCCACCCTCATGGGTATCGCCCGCGCGCTGTCACAACTGGACCGCCCCGAGGACGCTATCGTGGCGCTCGAAAAAGCCGTGATCATTGTGGACCGCGGACGCAACCAGCCGGTCGAAGCCGCGGAAACTCGCTTCGTGCTCGCTCAGGCGCTACGCACGGCGGGCCGCGACGCAAGCCGCGTCACCGCCCTCGCCCGCGGGGCGCACACCGTGATCGCTAGCGCGGGACCCGGGTACACCGCCCGCGCCGAGGCGCTCGCCACTTGGTTGGACGAGCGCGACTGAACGGCGATGCCGACTAGGCCATGTACTCGATGATGTCGGAGCCGAACTCGCTGCACTTTCGCAGCGTGGCGCCTTCCATTTGGCGATGGAAGTCGTACGTGACCTTCTTGGCCGCGATAGCGCCGTCAACGCCCTTGATGATCAAGTCGGCGGCTTCGCCCCAGCCCATGTAGCGGAACATCAGCTCTCCCGAAAGGATGACCGAGCCGGGGTTGACCTTGTCCTGGCCCGCGTACTTCGGCGCTGTGCCGTGGGTCGCCTCGAAGATCGCCGTGCCGGTCTCGTAGTTGATGTTGCCGCCGGGCGCGATGCCGATACCGCCAACGCAGGCTGCCAGCGCATCGGAGATGTAGTCGCCGTTGAGATTCATCGTTGCGATGACCGAGTACTCCGCGGGCCGGGTCAGGATCTGCTGCAGGAAGGCGTCGGCAATGACGTCCTTGACGATGACCTCGTGTCCGTCCTTGGTGATCGTCAGCCACGGACCACCGTCGAGCTCGGTACCACCGAACTCGGTCTTGGCCAGGCCGTAGCCCCAGTCGCGGAAGCCACCCTCGGTGAACTTCATGATGTTGCCCTTATGCACCAGCGTCAGCGACGGCAACTTGTGGTCAAACGTGTACTTGATCGCGGCTCGAACGAGACGCTCCGTGCCCTGCTGCGAGATCGGTTTGATACCGATGCCGGAGGTCTCCGGAAAACGAATCTTGGCGAAGAGCTCGGGGAAGTTGTCCTTGAGCAAGGCGTTGAACTTCTTCGCCTCGTCGGTACCCGCTTGGAACTCGATGCCCGCGTAGATGTCCTCGGTGTTCTCGCGGAAGATGACCATGTTGGTCTTTTCCGGGTGCTTGACCGGGCTCGGCACGCCGTCGAACCAGCGGACGGGTCGCAGACAGGTGTACAGGTCGAGCGTTTGTCGCAGCGCAACGTTGAGGCTGCGGATGCCACCGCCGACTGGTGTCGTCAGCGGACCCTTGATCCCCACGAGGTGGGCCTTGAACGCATCGGTCGTTGCGGTGGGGAGCCACTCACCGGTTTTCTGGTAGGCCTTCTCGCCCGCCAGGACTTCCTTCCAGGCAATCTTTCGGTCGCCGCCGTAGGCCTTGGCTACCGCCGCGTCGAAAACGCGAACGGCCGCAGCCCAGATGTCGGGTCCAATGCCGTCGCCTTCGATGAACGGGACAATGGGGTCATTCGGGACGTTGAGTCCCGACGCGGTCATCGTAATCGGCGTGGCCATGGCGCCCCTATACCACCGCACAAAGCGCTCTCGTAGCCATGTGGGGACCGAGTGCGCCGCCTACGGGTGAGAAATCCAATGATGCGGCGGGTCACGGCCGCAGTTCAACGCCAGAGCGGACCTGGGGCACCAGTTGCTCTCGTTCTTCGCGGGTCACTGCGTGGACTGATAGAACCGAAGCATGGATGCCGCTGCCGACGATGTACTGGAGTTCTGGTTTGGTGACGGTAGACGCGACATCGACGCGATCGGCGATCGCAAAAAACTCTGGTGGGGCGGCGGCGAGGCTACCGACCGCGAGATCGAGTCGCGCTTCGCTGACACGCACGCCGCCGCTTGTGCAGGCGACCTCGAGTCGTGGAAAGACACCGCGGAAGAACGGCTCGCACTCATCATCGTGTGCGATCAGTTCTCGCGGAATCTTGGGCGGGGCACGCCCTCGGCATTTGCCAACGACCAGCGCGCACAAGATCTCGTGCTCGAAGGACGGGCGCTGGGCTTCGACCGACGCCTCGCCCCCGTCGAGCGGCCATTCTTCTACATGCCGTTGTGCCACGCCGAGGACCTTGCGATGCAAGAGCTCGCGGTCCAGGTCTTCGAGGCCATGCATCAGCGCGACCCCGATCCGCGCCTCGCCTACGCAGGATTCGCCACGTCGGCGAAACAGCACCGCGACATCGTGGCGCGCTTCGGGCGCTTCCCGCACCGCAACGAGGTCCTCGGACGCGAGGCGACCGCGGACGAACTCAAATACCTCGCGGACGGTGCCCCGAGTTTTGGGCAAAAGGCGTCCGCCAAGGGCTGATCTGCCTTTCTGTGACTCGGTGGCGGGGTCTCGCGCAGCAGCGGCGCGGATCCCGAGCCAAGGGCTATGGACAACCGTCTATCTGGACGCCCACCCGCCTGGGCTGCGAAGATCGCGGCCGTGAGAGACGTGGGCGTGTGGGATACGAACTTGTTGCGGTGCATCGCCACCGGTGCGCTGGCTTCGGCCCTGATGGCGTGTGGCTCCGACGCCAATACCCCGGCTGACAATTGCGAGGACGGGGACAACTGCGAGACCAGCGACGGCACCTCGGGAGGCTCGGGTGACTCGGGTGACGCGACCGGCAGTGGCGAGGACGGCGCCCAGGCCGGGGATATCCCCTGTGAGGTGCAAGAGGTGTTGGCCGCCAACTGCACGGGTTGTCACAGCGACCCGGTGAAGTTTGGGGCGACCATGCCGTTAGCGAGCATCGAGCACTTTCGGGTGCCCGCGGTCACCGACCCCACCGTGTCGGTCGCCGATCTCACGCTGGCGCGCATGGTCGGCACCGATCGCCCCATGCCCGCGGACTCCAGCCTCAGCGATGGGGATCGCGGGATCATTGAAGCGTGGATCGCCGCGGGAATGCCCGGTGAGGACGCTGGCGAGTGCGAGGGCGTCGCCGACGACGGTGATGATCCTTGGGGTCCCGACACACTCCCGTGTGAGCCGGACCAGCTATTCCTTGCGCACAACAATGGCACCGACGAGGGTTTCAACGTCCCAGAGGTCAGTGACCTGTACCAGTGCTTCGCTTTCGACTCGCCGTTCACGGACAAGACGCAGGGGATCGCCTGGGCGCCAGTCATCGACGACGAACGCGTCGTGCATCACTGGCTATTGCTTCGCGGCGACGAAACAACCCAGACGGGCACATTCCCATGCAGCGCCATCTCGCTCGATGCGCCGATGATCATGGGTTGGGCGCCGGGCACACCCAACTTCATCATGCCGGACGAAGCCGGCCTGGAACTGCCCGGGCCCGGCGAGAAGATCATTCTTCAGATCCACTACAACAACTCCGCCGGACACACGGACGCGATTGATAGCAGCGGCGTCGCGATGTGCACCACGGAAGAACCTCGCGAACACGCTGCGGGCACGTTGTGGCTAGGCAGCTTGCAGATCGATGTGCCGGCCGGTGGGACCCAAGATGTGGTGAGCGACTGCGACACCAGCCGACTCGATGAACCCGTCCACATGCTGCTGAGTTGGCCGCACATGCACGAGTTGGGGAGCGCGATCTCGACGGAACTCATCCGCGCAAACGGCGCCGGCTCTGAAATGCTGGCCGATGTGCCCGCATGGAACTTCTACAACCAGGTCTACTACCCGCATCTGCCCGCGGTCGTGATCGAGCCGGGCGACATCCTGCGCACGACCTGTAGCTACGACAATACCACCGGGCAAACGGTCAATTTCGGCGAAGGAACGGGCGACGAGATGTGTTTTGACTTCTCGATTGTGTATCCGATCACCGCCTTCGACGTGCCCAACCCGTTTGGACCCGCGGAACTCGGGCGCTACTGCGTCGATTTCGGCGAAGACATCCCGTTCCCGTAGCGCTGAGCCCCCCGTTGGCGTTTCACGGGCGCATCAGCCACACTACCCCTGGGCGTTGGGCACTAATTGCCGGGCCTAGGTAGCATTGTGGCGGTCGCGGTAGATGCGTCGTCTCGTTCGGGGGACTGATGAAACGTTCGAAGTATTGGAGGCCGATGGCGGCCGTTGCGCTAAGTTGGAGTGCCACGGGGTGCGGGGACGACGATGTGGTCCCCGGGCAGACGACCGGGATCGATGACGTCAGCGGGTGGAACGAGGAGGTTGGCGATGATGTCGACGACTTCGACGACGACGGCTTCGACGACGACGGCTTCGACGACGACTTCGACAGTGACTTCGACGACGACATCTTCGACGACGATGACGTCGACCCCGACGACTTCGGCACCGACGGCCCCTTCAACGACTGCTGTAGCGCCAGCCCAACCAACTCCCCTGGCTGCTACGACGCGCCATGTCAGGACCAAGTCTGCTCGGCGGATGAGTTCTGTTGCGAGGGTGTGTGGGACGAGGCGTGCGCGGGACAAGCCCAACAAGTCTGCGGCTTTCTCTGCGGCGACACGACTGACACGACCACCGGCGACTTCACCACTACTGGCGATTTCACCACCACTGGCGATTTCACCACCACTGGCGACTTCACCACTACTGGCGATTTCACCACCACTGGCGATTT
>JAESSZ010000802.1 GCA_016763875.1 Nannocystaceae bacterium | reverse complement strand
GGGTCGAGCGCGCCGCACACCCGACCGACGAGGGCGCGACCCAGATCTCGCCAGTAGGAAAGCGATGGGGGCAGCTCCGTCGACAGTTCAGCCGCGCCCAGGTGCAGCACACCCTCACCGCGGCCGTTGGCGAAGGCTTCGAGGATCTCCGCGGCCGCCTTGTTCGAAAGGACAGGCCCATCATCGGGAGATCCTCGCTGGACGTCGATGCGACCGCCCGGTGTCAACCGGCAGAGCAAGGTCTCACCCATCTCGGCCGAAGCTACCTCGGCTTGTTCGACTTCGCTTGCTGCCGTGCCGATCGCAACGGCGGTCGCGTTATGACCAGGGTCCGCTGCCGCGCCGAGGCTTCAACTATCGTGACTAAAATGGTTGCGTGCGAGTCGCACCGTCGCAGATTTCGAACCTCGCGCAAAATACGCATCTACCAGAGGTGATCTGGGGGACTGCGTGTAAACTTGACAAAAACCGATGTGGTCTGCCGCGCCGGGGACCGCTGCGAAGGCTATCTACAGCTAGATACGCGCCGTGGTCCAGCTCCGGAGGACCCTCTTCGGAGCCCCTTACTTTCTTGGCATGTTGACAATTTGTGGCTACGTTACTGGTCACGATCGGGCAAGAAGAACCGTGGTCGGGCTCTCCTCAAGACCGTCGTCAGGCCCAGTCGGATTCTGAAGTGACGCACCGATTGTCGACGAAACGCGCCTAGCCGCTTGGCTATACGTCGCCGCATGCACCGCACCAGCCCCAAGTGTGAGAGCAATCAGATGCCAGCCCGAAAACAATTTCAGTCAACGCTTGTCGCCGATCCCGAGTTGGCTGGTCTCCTAGAAGCGGCGAAGAGCCAGAAGGTCCCAGAGGAGATCCTTCGGGAACAGCGCATCAGCTTTGCCTTCGGCAACGCACCCCGCGATTCAGACTTGATCACCAAGGACTCAGTCCGCTACGCGTCTGAGCATCTCCAGATCAAGTAGCGTCCAAGTCTTTGATCTGGTCGCGTACTAGCCCCTCCAGGTACAAAGCCAGTTCATCAATGTTGAGGTGGCCATCTTCCCAGTGCCGATCGGCTGTCTTCAGAGCGGCGTAGTACGGCACGCGGTTCTCTCGGATCCGTTCCGGGATGGCCTTTCTTCCCGGGAGGACGCCACCGTGACCCAGGCAGAGTAGGTAGTAGCAGGCCGCCCGCGCGGTTCTTCCGTTGCCCTCGACAAACGGATGGATCCAGTTTAGGCGCCATAAGACGTATGCTGGCAGTAGCGTCACTGGGGAGGATCCCCCCCAGTTCTCGTGCACAATGGAAAGCATCCGGTCAACCAAGCTGGGCACAGCATCAAAATGGGGCGGGATGTAGTCGCCGACCAAGATAGGCTCCCTACGAAAGCGCCCGCCGAACTGGGCTATATTCGCGACAGCCGCGGCGTTGAGCGACCACAGCGTGTACTTGTCGAAGGCTTCGACGCCTTTGGCAGCACCAATATCGATGCAGTTCGTCAACAGGTCGTACTGGCGGAGGAGGTTCTGTTCCTGAACCCTCGCAAACAGGTTGGGGTCGTCGAGTTCGCGTACTGACATTGTTGGTACCGAGGCGGCTGTCGCCAGCGCTGCACTGCACTGCACTTGGACCACCGCGACATTGCCTGTTTTTTAGTAGAGCCCAGCGGCCCCGCCTTGGCTACAGAAAATGTCGGCGGGGGCCACTCACCGATCGCTTGATTGTATTTGTCCCACCCACGTGTCTCGACGAGGAATCGGGCAAAGATGGGATGCACGAACTCGACGCGGCGGTCGACCTCAGATCACGTCATGCATGCGCGCGAGGGTGTCGGCGGCAGTACGCAATTGAAGCTTCGAAACATCGGGGGGCGCACGCCGCAGGAAGGCCTGCAGATTCTCGACCGCCTGCTTGCGCTGCCGCAACTCCGCGTGCGCCATGCCCAGGCCGAAGAGCACCTGGACCAACCCCGGGTCGATCGTCCTGGCCTTCTCGTACGCCGCGATCGCATCGCGGGGGCGGTCCAGTTGCGAGTAAACCCGTCCGGTTCCGGTCCACATCGCAGCATCCTTGCCATTGTGAGCCTGACCGGCCTCCAGCACGGCAAGGCCTTGTGCCGAGAAGCCGTAGTCGACGTACAGCGCGGCCAACGACACGAAGCACGGCACATACGAGGGCTTGAGCTGGATGCACTCGCGGTAGTCCGCCTCCGCGGCGTTGGCATGGTCCAACCAGTCGTGGGCGCGGCCGCGCCGATGGCGTGCCTCGTGGTGTTTGGCGTTGCGCGCGAGGACTTCGTCCAACGCGGCAATCGCCTTGTCCTTGAGGGCCGTGCGTTTGGTGAAAGGCACGCCATCGAGGTCTCTGTGCGCCAGGAGCACCACCGCCAGGTCGTACCGCAGCGTGGGGTTGAGTGCGTGGTCCTTACCGAGCACCGCCAGCCCGGCTTGGTACGCGGCGACGGCCTGGGCGTGTCGGCCTTCACCCGCGTGGATGTGCGCGAGGGCGGCGTGCGCTGGTGCGTGACTCGGATCGAGGTCGATGGCCTCAGTGGCTAGCCGCATCGCAAACTCACTGCTTCCTCTGTCGTAGGCGCGTAGGGCTTGTTCCGTGTTGACGGCGGCACGCGACATGATCCGCACGGTGGGTGCGAAGACCAACAACAGAGCCAGTAGCCAGTGCATCGCGGCGTATCATAGGTTGAGAGGTTCTCGATCTCGGCGGGACGCGAGTCGATCGAAAGAACCGTCCGGGGAAGACGCGGTGACCGATGTTGCAGGCCTTCTTCCAAAGCCAAGCCACGGACGAGCCAAATGCCTGGAATTGCACGGACTGCGCTTCGGACTTCGTCTTGCTATGATCACTTCTTCAGATGTCCCCCGCTCTGATCCTGGCTGCGACGTTGCACGCATTCGCGGCGCCAACCGCAGATGGCGTGCCGCCCGGCAACGCCCAACTGGCTTCCGCCCGCTCGACGGCGCCGCAACCCCGCGAGGCGGGTCGGGCACGGGGCGAGGTGG
>JAESSZ010000801.1 GCA_016763875.1 Nannocystaceae bacterium | reverse complement strand
GGCCGTCGCTGCCCAAGCGTCCCGCGTCTGGAAGGCCCATGACCCCGTGTTCGCCACGCGCTGCCTCGTCGCGGCGGAACGCGCATTCGAGGCGGCACGAACGAGCGACTCACGAGCACCTTCAGAGTCCGACACACTAGGCGGACTGGGTTACCTCGACAGCGACGCTGGCGACGAAGTCTTCTGGGCCTCAGTCGAACTCGCTCTCGCGACAGGCAAACCCAAGTACATCGGGTTGGTGACTTCGTCCTCGTGGTTCAACATCACTCCCCCCAACGACGGCAGTGGCGTGCCCGCGATCATCAACTGGAACATGATGCTCGGACCCGCGACGCTGGACCTCGTCATGGTGGAGGGCCCCTTCACTGCGGAGCAACTGGCCCCCGTCAGGGACATGCTGCGCGATACAGCCGAGGCGTACCTGGAGGAAGTCAGTCGCGGCGGGTATCGAACAACGTTGCAGCGCCAGACCTACGGAGCGTCGACGACATTCAACCTCTTGCGCAACGCCATCGTGCTGATGCACGTGTTCGACTTCTCCAAGCAGCCGCGATTTCGCTCTGGCGCACTCCGTAGCCTTGAGTGGATTTTAGGTCGCAATCCCCTGGGCCAGGTCTACGTCACCGGATTTGGCGCCCAGCCCGTGGAGCATCCGCACCACGGTTACTGGTCCGGCAATCCTCCCCCCGGCATGCTGGTCAACGGCCCCAACGGCGATACCACCGATCCGTTTGCGTCGAGCCAACTCCGCGGCCGCGCCCAGCAGAAATCCTACGCCGACACGCCCGAGGCGATCTCGACCAACCGCGTGTCGGACCATGGCAACGCAGCCTTGGCCTGGGTCGTGACCGCGCTGGCTGACTGACCCACGGACCTGATCGCACGACCGGCCACCCTAGGGTTGCGACCGCTCGCACGCGCGAATCGAATACCGACCCTTGCGATCCGTCCACGGCCTGGTAAGAAACCCGCCGACGCCTCTAGCGAGAGGTTGTGGACCATGACCCGTGAATAACCGCAAACCACATACGACTTCGGTCTTCGCACAGCGAAGATCAATGGGTCGCCGCGGCTGGACCGCGTGGTGTGAAGCTGTCACGGGTCCGTCCGTAGCCGCCTAGCACCAAAGAGGACTTTGGTTGGGATTTGATGGCGCCCTGCGCTGGTGACAAGTCACCAGGTGGGGCGGGGCCGCGTTAGCACGACGACTTCTCGGATGGGAGCAGTCGAGCGCGGAGCCCGGCGTCGCGAGCACCATCGATGCGACGCCTTTGGGGCCACTTCGAACGACTCGGAGTGAATCCCTCGTGCCTTCGATCCAAAGCAATCAGACGTAGCGCGCGGTTGGGGCTCATCGCCCCAGCAATAACGCGCCAGCGCAGATTCACCTGACCAAGGTCGACGACTCTCGGACACGGAGACGCTCGATGCGTTCGCCAAACAGGTGGGGCCTATGGCCCTTGATTGGCGAGCCAACAACCCCGACGTCGGGGGAGCGCAGCCGAATCCGGGAATCGTCTAACGCACGGGCGAACCCGCGGCGACCATCAACCGAAGAACCAATCCACAACATTGCCGCCAAGCCACGTCTCGATCGCCAGCATTGGGATGAGCCCGAGCGCACTGCCGAAAACGAAAGGAACGAAGCGAACACGCGACACGCCGAACATCAACTGCATCGGTCCAAACGTATACAGCATCAGCCGCATGATCAGCACGGTGCGGAAGCCATGGTTGGCGAGTCGCTCGTCGTAGTGCGCCAGCTTGTCCGGCAAACGCTTTTGCACCCAACCGCGACCCATGTAGCGTGCAAACCCGAACGCAACGCAGCCGGCCCCTACCGCCCCGGCCCACGACAAGCCAAGCGCGACCCACGGCGACCAGACGAGACTCGCGCCGATCACAAACACGTGCGACGCAAAACCGAACGGTTGTAACAACGCGAAGGCGGCGACGAAGAGGAGCGGCCCCCACGGATCGGAGTCGAGCAATGCAGCTCGGATCGACTCCGGCGAGACCCCTTTGTACGCACCGCTGACGACAACGCCAACGGCCGCGGCCAGTAGGGCGACGCCAATCACGACCCGGACGATCCGGTGGGTGCGTGGAGATCCGTCCACGGCCACACTCTACCTCCGGAACCTGGAGCTGCGCCAACCCACGACACGGCGTTTGCTGCGGGTTCGGCGGCGCCCTGTCCCTAGAGCGCCGACCGGACCTTCGACCGTCCCTCTCTTTCCTCCTATTCTCCCTGTGGACCGCCGTCCAGGCCGTAAATGCGCGATGTTCAACTCTGGTGGAGGCTGCACGACGCACCCGGCCCCGACCTCATCGAAGCACTGGCGCAACTCGCTGAGCTGCCACTTCGAGACCGCGCGCCGTTTCTCGGACTAGTCGCCCCGCTGCTAACCCATGCCGAGGTCGGCCTCCGCCGCGCCGCCGTCCGCGTGCTGGCTGGCGCGCGGGGAATCGTCGGCATGCGTAGCCTCGTAGATGCCCTGGACGATGACGACGCGTCGATCCGAAGCGCCGCCGTCGCGTCGCTGCGTGAAGTCGCCAAGCATGAGTATGCGCGGTGGGCTCACGTCGTTTTCCACCCCCGGCAGGACGTTCGCGCCGCGGCCCTCGAAGGCAAAGTCCACACAAACTGCGCGCACTACGGCGCATACCTGCGAGCAGACCCGAGCAACCGCGAGCGGGCCGAGGCCCTGCCACTTCCCAGCCCAGCCATAGGACTGGTTCTCGGGCTGTGGCGTCGCAACGCGATTAGTCCGGACGACGCGGCGAGCAACCTCTCTAAAGCCAGACTGCGGCAGCTCAGGGATTGGCTCGCTGGCAGTCGCCGACGCTCTGCGACGGAGCTCCGCGACTCCATCGAGGAGGGGCTCACCGCACGCTCCTTGCCAACCATCGTTGGTAGCGACGCACTGGACGGCTGGGTCGAGATCATAGCCGCGGCTTCACCTGCAGCTGCCTCGGCTGCGATCAACACGATGGCAGAGGCAGTGCTATCGCCAAAGCTGCTCGCCTCGCGATCGCGACTCACCCTCGCGGTACTGCGACTGGGCATCCAGAGCGGTTTCGAAACGATCGATGAATCCTTGCTCGGCTTGGCTGCGGCGTGTGAACCAAAGTTGTTGGCTATGGGCGCATGCCCCATTGCGACACGACGGCGCGCAGCAAAAGGCCTCCTGCGTTACCGCGAACGCGTGGGACGCTCCAGCCCGCGCCTGGTCGACAACCTGCTGCACTCCGAGCTGGCTCAGCGCCCCGACGGAAGCCCAGATCTCATCGCCGCGATTGCGATCGTTGGCCTCCTCCCCCGCAACAGACTCGCGGCCCTCATAGACCGATTTGGGCTGTCGGTTCTCATCGCAGCGATCCCCCACGATCTGCCCGGATGGTCGGCCATATGCGACCTCCCGGTAGAACCCGGACACGACTCGACACGAGTGCTCGAAGCCGCCACCACCGACGAAACGCACGCCGCGCTCACTGCAATCGCGCTGGGTCGCTACGCGACACACAACAGTGGTGCGCTACAGCGTGTCGTCGAGGCGGCTGCACCGATCGGGCCCGTGCTGGTTGAGATCGTCAAGCAAGCGCAAGCAGGCCTGATATCAGGGACCCCGGAGGTCGTCACAGGACTCGCAGGCAAGCTCGTACCACGCGCGCGGATTGGTGAACTGTCGGCCATCTTCAGCGGGCTCATCGACCGACTCGCGCACGAGCCGAGTGCCGCCGCAGTTGTCATGATTGGCGCGGTGTCATCTCACTGTGACAGTGCCGATTGCGCGGTCGCTATTGCTGCGCTGCCGCAAGCAACGATTGCCGCGTTGGTGGCCGAACTTGGCACAACCCTCCACATCCACCACTTGCTCGAGGTCGCTCTGGCAGAGACGGTGCTCGACAGCCCGACGCCTGCGGTACGCACGTGGGCCGAGGCAGCGCTGCTCAAACGCGAGGCAACCCCGGCGTCCGCGTTGGCTTCTTCCAAGGGTCGCGAGCTGTCGTCGACCGAAAAGGAGCGAATCACGACGTCCTCGCCCAATGATCTCAACGATGCCCTCGCACCCGCAGTAACCCGCCCGAGCACGGGGGTTGTCGAGGCACTTGAGCGTCGCACGATGACCGGCGTGTCCCACATGCGAGTCTGTGTCGCGCTCATCGGTTGTCGCGACTCCCCGAAGCGAGCTTCCGCACTCATCGACCAATGGCATGCGGACGACGAGGACTTCGCGGACACGCTTGCCTGCGAAGTCCTCAGAGTCTGGCAGGGTCTGCCGTCAGCTTCGTGGCTGGCACAGGCCTGGATGCACGCGTTTGAGAAGCATGCATTCAGCATGTTGAAACGGATCGATGCCTACCCAGGTGGGCTCGTTGGCACCCTGGCGATGATCGACGCGCTTCCTGGCGCGATCGCTCGTCGTCAGATGTGGCGAGCGATCGCGTCGGTCATCACGCTCAGGCGCTACCGCGATCGCGTGAGACTCATCTCCACTCTCACGCCGAAGTTCGACGACCTACTGGTCCACATTCTCTCCCAACTCGACACAGACGTTGGCGTCTCGGCCGCCAAGCTTCTCGTCACGCTTCACCTGGGTGGTCTCAACGTCTCCGGGGCACGCAAGCGGGTACTGGAACTCGCGCCAGACATGGACAGCGAAACCGTCTACGAGCTGTCGCGATTCGTTGGAGTCGACGGGCTTCCCACCAGGACGGCCGCCGCGCGACGACGCGACCGAATGCTCGACGCGAAGACCATCGAAGGACTCCGCCGCGCATCCGACCTCGACGAGCTCATCGAGCTTTGCCGCGCCAATCACCGCAAGGTCGTGCATCTTGCGGCCACGCGCTTGGTCGGTCTAGGAACATTGGGGGAGCGTCGCCTCGCGAACTTGCTCAAGGAGATCCCCTACGCCACCACCTATACGAACATCGCACTCACACTGACGGACTGGCACGACGAACAGAGCCTCGAAGTCACGCGAGAGCTTGCACGGGACGCGTCCACGCCCGCGCACATGCGGTTTAGGTTGGCGATAGCGCTCCACGTGCGCGGCGAATCCGGGTGGATGGTCGCGATCCTACGGGCGCTGCGGGCGCCTGCGAAGCACTCGTGGTTTGGGCGTGACGAATGGGCAGAGCTCGTTGCCCTCTATCCCGTGGCTCCCCGCGGTCTGGCGCTCGAGCTTGCCGATTCACCGCATCCCCACGTCTACCGCAACGCGATGCAACTGCTGTTGAGCGAGCCCATCGACGACGATAGCCAGGCTGCGTATCGCCGGTTTCTGGAGCAGGGATCCTTGCGTCCGTCCGACCTGCGACGCGCAACCGCACTGCGGCTCAACGACTACGGCGATCCTCTCGGCCTGCCCGTGTTGATGTCCGCTGTGACCGAGCCCGCCAAGGGGTGGGAAGAGTGGCTGTTCACCCCACCCACACAGGCATGGGCGGGCGCCCTGGGTGAGCTGCTGCTCGCCTCGACGCTCTACGGTGGACCGGGGGCGTGCGACGAAGCTCGCCTGCTGAGCCTTGTCGATAAACTGAAGGTCCCTCCGACTTCGCTCGACGAGATCCGAGCGAGGCTCCTAACCCACGCCCGCAACCCGCGGATCTGCCAGCAGATCGTTCAGACCACAACTCATGGCTCCGACCGGCGCCTCAAGATTCACGACATCGCAGACACTTTCGCTTGGGGTGTACGGCGTGGTCGAGAACTCACCGGTCGGTTCTTTCGCGTCCACATGACCTGGCAACGCGGCGACTACGGCCACACCTACCTCGACAGCAACTCGATCCACGTGACCCCGCTGCCGATCCTGCGCGGCGATCGATACGGCCGCGACGTCGTAGAAGCCCTCATCCTTCACGAATACGGTCATCACATGTATCACCGCGGGGAGGCCAAGCAGCGCGTTTGGGGCCGTGCCACCGGCGAGGGACTGGGCCACCTTTTCAACCTCGTCGCCGACGAACAGCTCGAACGGAATCTCCGTGCGTTGCGGCCAGAGTACGGAGATCGACTCAAACGGCTCGCCTCGTACGCTTTCCAGCACAACGACCGCGAGATGAACTTCGACTCGCTGCTACAGATGCTGGGCGCATCGGCGTTCGATGCACTGTCTCAGGAGCCTCTCGGCCTCGCTTTTGACGCGCGCAGCGTTTTGGTCCACAGCGGCAACCTGCTCCGCGAGCTAGAGCGGGTAGGCAACTCGTTCGCACGGTTCGTCCGTGCGCTTCGCCAAGGCCTGGGCAATCGCCATGGCGATCCTATCGTCGAAGAAGCGCTAGATCTTTTTCGGCACCGTTTTCGCCACAGCACGATGAACCAGCTGTACGCGACGACCAAACGGCTGCAGGAACTCTTCGGCTTCGAGGCAAAACTCGCGGAGCAGATCGGCAGCCAAGAAACCATCAAGGAGAGTGGACGCGAGGCCGCGATCCACGGTGAGAACATCGACGACGCAGAGGTGCAGCGCGAGATCGAGCGGATCCTCGACCCACGTCAACTCGACCGCTTGCGCAAAGGGGCCGACGACGGATCCAAGCCCCGCAAGCTTGCGGTCAACGTCATCGACGACGACTCGTTCACCAAGATCACCGACATTCGCATTGTCGCCCCCGACGCCATCAAACATCGGGAGATCGCGGCTGAAGTCCGGCGGCATTCGGAACGCATCCGTCGCTACTTCTCCGAGATGGGCCTGAGCTTCGTGCCGCAACGGGCTCGCATGCGGGGCCGCGCATTCGACAAAACCCGAGCCCGTGCGGTGGTGCTGCGTCGCGACCCTCGGATGCTGGTCGCACGTCAGCTCACCGTGACTACTGACCTCTTTATAGGTGTCGTGATCGACTGTTCGGGCTCCATGCGAACTGGCGAGAGCATGAAGAAGGCGCACAGATTCGGCGTGTTACTCGCCGAGGCCGTTCGCGGATTATCGAACGTTGACGCTCGTTTCTTTGGATTCACCGACGACGTGATCTACGACGCGGGCAACGAACGTCAGTGCGCGGTCGCGGCCCTCGAGACCGGCGGGGGCAACAACGACGCGGCCGCGCTCTACCACGCTGCGATGACCGCAGAACGCTCCCGACGGCGGTCCAAGCTGCTGGTCATGATCAGCGACGGACTGCCCACCGAGTGTTCGGCGGTGGCGCTGCGGAACCTCGCAGAACAGATCACGCGGCGAAAGGGCATCCTGTGCGCGCAGGTTGCCGTTCGCCCACTGGCCGAGGTCTGCTTTCCACACTACGTCGAGATCAAACCTGGTGACACGCTGGATGTCGCCGTTCGGCGATTCGGAGAGATCGTCGCACGTCTGGCCAAGCGCGCGCTGGGACGCTGAGAGGAGAAGTCATGAGCGGTACGAAATGGAAGCTAGAAGAGTTGCCCGTCGGAAAGACGGTCGAGGCTGTTTTTTGGAACAACAAGGTGGACGACTCGCCGTTCCCCTTTCGAGCGACGCACTTCGATGGCCGCCGCGCACCCAAAGTCGTGCTCAGCAGCGACAAGCGCATCGTGCCCGGTGTGCCTTGCATGGTGAAAGTAACCGCGGTCTCCAAACCGGACCGCAGCGACCGAGGGGCGATTGAAGTCGAATACCTGGGCCCGGCACCGTTCCGCATCGAGGGCGTCTGGCTGGACCCAATCGTCTCCAAGAAACTACAGATCTTGCTGGAGTCGGGGCTCAACATCTTGCTCGACGGGCCTCAGGGCTGCGGCAAGACGGTGCTCGTCCGCGCGATCGCGGACTCGTTGAACATGGAGTTTGTGTTCTTCAACTGCGGGGCCGTGGTCGAAGCCACCGACTTTTTTGCCACGATTCAGGTACGCGCTTCGGCCTCGGGCGCGCCGGTCACCGACTTCGTCAAGACAGACATCCTGTTGGCGCTCGAAGAAGCCATCGACCACCCGGAGAGGCGATACCTCGTGTTTCTGGACGAGCTCAACCGCTGCCAAGAGTCGGCGCGTAACGCCCTGATGCCCGCTCTCGACAGCACGCGGCGTGTCTTTCATCCGATCAAGAACACGTTCGTCGAGATCCCCGCCAACGTGCAGTTCATCGCGGCGGTCAACCGCGGCCGCGAGTTCTCGGGCACGTTCGGCATCGACGCCGCGCAGCTCGACCGATTCGCCCCGCTGCAGATGGACTACATGCCCCCCGCCGAGGAGGTGAAGCTGTTGCAGGGACGCCACTCCGAGCTGCCCACCGCGATCATCGAAAGCGTCGTCGCTGCAGCAGACGCAGTGCGCAACACGAGCGAGCTCGCCGCCACGCTTTCCGTACGAGCAAGCGAGGAGGCCTGCATTTACCTCAAGCATCCACTTATCGGCGGCGACGCGACCGCGATACCCGATGTGCTCAAGTCGAGTTTCTGCGGCCGCTTCGAGGGACGCTGGAACGATGTGGCGAGTGACGCAGGTGCCGTGTGGTCGGTCATCCGCCAGACCTTGCTCGCTCGCGGCGCCACTATTGCCGACGATTGAGTCAACGAGGCTAAGAGGCTGCGGTAGGCTCGCGGACGTGGACGCACCGGAGATTATCGTCGAGGACCATCCGTTGCTGGACGCGGGATGGTTCGCCGCTGAGTTCCCAGAACCGCTCGGCAGCAGCGCCACACCAAGTTGGCTTGTCGCGTTGCTGTCGGCCGACGCAACCACGCCGCTGTGCACCCCACAGGAGCGGCGAACGGCCGTGCGAGACCTGCTCAGACACGGGGGCCACAAACCGTCGGGCCGTGGCAAGCCCGCTTCGGAGTTCCTTCTGCGCGCCGCGGGCGAAGACAAACTGGGCTCGATCAACCTCGCTGTCGACCTGTGCAACGTCACTTCACTGCACTCGCGGTTGCCCATCAGCGTCGTCGATCTCGACCGCGTGCACGCACCGCTGCGATTGGCTATCGCCGGGGATGACGCCAGCTACGTCTTCAATCCATCCGGGCAAGAGATCCGGCTGACAGGACTGCTATGTCTGCACGACGCCGAGGGTCCATGTGCCAACGCGGTCAAGGACAG
>JAESSZ010000800.1 GCA_016763875.1 Nannocystaceae bacterium | reverse complement strand
TGAGGTCTCGGTCCAGACCATGTTGAATTAGCGGCCAAAGTTTGGGTCGGCCGCTCGATTTTGGGTGCAAGGTCCTCGAATATGCCGCGCGAGCGCTGATATGAGAATAGAAACCGGACCTGAGGTCTCGGTCCAGACCATGTTGAATTAGCGGCCAAAGTTTGGGTCGGCCGCTCGATTTTGGGTGCAAGGTCCTCGAATATGCCGCGCGAGCGCTGATATGAGCGAAGTGACAGCGTTCAAACCAAGTTCGAACCAATGCGCGACGGCGGCGAAGCTCGTGCAACGCCGTCGTCAAACGCAATGTTGTGTCAGCTAGGGCGGCTTGTCGGCGACAGGGACGTTGTAGATTGCCGGTAGCATGTACGCGCCGTGGGGGAGTCGAGTCGGAGCGCCATTTCGGTGATTATCGCGTTCTATCGCGTACAATCTCCGCCACTCCGCATTGCGCTCGAGTTCCCGGACACGTTTCGTCGCTTGCGACGAGGCAACGGTAGGAACATTGGTGAAACGCTTCTCCGGTGACTTCACCCTCTTCCACCACTTTGACTTGGCGAGCTTGCGGAGCCCCATGAACCGTCGGTTCTCCTTTTTTAGTCTGGCTTGGGTGTTGCGTTCGATCTGGAGACAGCGCTCGATCAGCTTGTCCGACAGTTCGTCGTCGGTGAGGTCGGGAAAGATGTCGGGTCGAGTTCTCGTCAGAGTGATCACCGCAGGGTTGTCGGGATTGTCGGGGTCGTAGTACTTGCAGGGCCGCACAAACGTCCGCGACTCACCAAAGCGCCAGCCATAGGTCGTGAGCCCGGGCCACAGGCGCGACCATTTGACCACCCCGGCAACGGTCGGGTTGGTGTCGGTATAGGCTAGGTCCTCGAGCGTCTCTTCGTCGGTAGGCGCGACGGTGTCGCAAGAACCACCGCCCGACCAGAACGAGTCGAATCGGCCGAAACGGGCATTGAATCCGCGGGCGAGATTGCCGTGCACCGAGTTCTTGAAGTTTGGCCGGTTGCCGCGCCGGTCCGTGATGTTGATGTGGTGATGGTTGCCCATCTGCGTGGCGGCGTGGAAGCTGACTCCGTATTTGAGCACTGCTCGGGCGATCGTGTAACCGTAGAAGTTCTTCGTGTCCTCGAACGAGTGGCCCTTGCGAGGGTCGCCACACGGGGTCAAGAACAGCCGACGGTCGTGGCAGCGGTGAGTGATCGCCACGCGTGCGCCGACCACGATCGGTCGCGCCCGAACGCGCTCGTGTGAGCGTCCGTCTCCCCTCGCGCGATTGGCGGCGCGCCGTTCCGCGCTGGCCTCAATGTCTGGCACCGCCACTCGTGCCTGGTGGTCGGCCGCGAGGGCAAACCGTTGCGTGGAATCTGGTGGACTCGCGGCAACCTGGCCGTTGGGGGCAGGTCTTAGGTTCTGGGATTAGGAGACCTCAGGTCTCACTGAGTGGCTTCCACGAGGCGGTCAAGAAACGCATCAACATCGATCGGCGCCGGGATTTCAGCCTCCGAGAATTCATCGCGGGCCATCACGCCGTGGCCGTGGGCCATCTTGTACTCCCGGAGGCGCACGTCGAGCGTCGCGGCGTAGAAGTAGCGGATGCCGCGGCGTGTGGCGTCGCCGTCATCGTCCACGTTCGAAAGCAGCGCATCCCGCACGATTTGAGAGACGAACGGCTCATCGCTCATGATCACGAGGGTCTCAATGTTCGCGGCGGCTTCGCGCGCGTTTGCCTCGCTAAGCGGCGCGGAATCCAGCAGCAGCGTCCCGAGCCTGCCTTCGAGATACTCGACGGCCGCCGCTTCGTCGTCGTCGAGGTATTCGAGTTTCGCGACCGCGATCATCGAGGGGATGTGCCGCGGGACCAGTTCGAGCGCGTCTTCGTAGCGGGCGCGTGCGGACTTTAGGTTTTTGTTCGCGGCCGCGATCTCGCCGCGAATGAACTGGCCCTGCGCCTGCTGCTGCTTGTCACCGAGTTCCGCGTAAGTGGCGATCGCTTCGATGGCCATTTTATCGGCACGGTCCAGATCGCGGCCTTCGAGGGCGATCACGGCCAGCATGTATGTGACCGCGGGGTGGTCGAAGCCACCCTCACGCGCCTGCTCAAGGAACGGTCGCGCCGAAGCGCCGGAGAAGCGTGTCATCTGAACGCCCGCCCACAGGTACGCGAGGTCAGGCGTCAGGCTGGCCTCGGCGGCAAGTGTCGCGAGGTCCTTCTCCATGATCTTCTCCGCGAGCGCAGCGACTTCTTTGGTTGCGGGGCAACGACTCGCGAAGGCGGCCACCCGTGCGCGGGCGATGCGGGCCTGGATAACGAGTGCGGGCACACCGGCCTCGGTCGCGTCGTCGAGGTTGGTCAGGGTTGCTTCGACCGAGATATCACCCGCCGCGATGCGTCGCTTCTCGGAGTAGTCGGCCTCGCGGTCGGTAGGGCCGCCGCGCTGGCCGTTCTCCAGCCGCCAAGCGACGCCGCGAATGCACACGGTGAAGTTCAGTGCGGCGATGTTGGCACGCGCCACCGCGATCCAATGACGCCCGTGCGATCCTGAGGCTGCGGCCAGGTGCTCGTCCGCCGACTTGAATTGGCCGGCCCGCATGAGCTGGGACGCCTCGAGCAGCGCCATGGTTGTGCGCTCGTCGGTGTGGGACTGCGCAACTTCGATCAGCGGCGTGAGGTCGGCCCACTCCGTCCTCGTCCCCATCGCGGCCGACTCACTGGCCGCGCCGGCCTCGGGGGTTTTCGTTCGCTCGCAGCCGGCCACTGCCGGCAGCGATGCGGCCAACACCAACGAAGCTATGCCACACGTCCTGGGGGCCATTGCGCGGCAGACTACTGCCAAGGCTGCCGCGGGTCGACCAGGCCTCTAGCCGAATCGAGACACCCAGCGCTTGGCCGCGGCCCTTGTCTCTTGATCCGCTGCTGCCGCCGCCAGTCGCCGCAGGGCATCGGGACCCAGCAGTGCGAGACCTTCGGCCGCGATGCGCCCGGAAAACAGGGCAGCCCCCGGACCACCCTGTCGCAGCCAGCGTTCGAGGGTGATGGCCGGTAGATGGTATGCGACCGCGGGGCATCGCAGCCACGCTCCTGCAATGGCTCGCACGCCATCGTCGCGCTGGGTCAACAAAACCCCGAGCACCACGGCGAGTCGGTGTGGATCGATCTCTCGCGCCGTGCGTGGATCGGGCTGGCGCAGCTTGCCAGGGGTTGTTGCGAGTACGGCCGCCAGCCCGTCGATGATCTCGTCCGCATGCCAGCCGAGTTGCTGCACAGCGTCGCTTAGGGCTGGCCGGGTTTCGACGTTTTCTCCGGCCGGGGTGGCGTGCTGGCGGTCCGCCTCACGCCGGACGAGGTCGGCGAGCCAGTGCCATCGGGTGCGCGCCATCGGCATGCCACCGCTAGCGTGCCACAGATTCGCGCCCCTGCCGCCGTTGGTCGATATCGAACCGTCGCCGGGGCCACAGGCGTCCCGATCCCCGGGGTTGAGCCGCGCGCTCCGCTGATCTGCATTTCCGCGTACCGGGCCCCTGTAAGTCCGACCCGCCGGGCTGCGTTCCGGGCGAGGACGACATGGGACCGCTTCGCTTGACCTTATGTGCCCTGGCCGCCTGTGCGGCGATATCCACGAGCGCCAGCGGGTGCGTGAAAGCCGACCGCCTGGTGCTCACGACGCCGACTTCGGTAGCCGCCGAGACGTTTCAGCCGGTCTCCGTGGAGGTGTTTAGTGACTCCGGTACGTTGCCTGCTTACCTTTATGGAGGATCCGTGTTCGTCGAGGGTCGTCACGGGGAGCACTACGGCATCCGCGTGGCCAACAACAGCAGCTACCGCGTCGAAGCAGTCGTGACTGTCGACGGTCGCGACGTCGTGTCGGGAGAGCTCGGCGACTTCAAGAAGCAGCGCGGCTACGTCATCGAACCCTGGAGTTCCGTCATCATCGACGGCTACCGACAATCGCTCGATCACGTGGCGTCGTTTCGTTTCAGTGAACTGGGCGCCTCGTACACCGCCCGTCGCGGCACCCCGCAACACGCAGGCGTGATCGGTGTCGCGGTTTTTCGCGAGAAGGCTCGACGGGCGTCCAAGCGTCATCGCCCCGTCGCGGTTTCTCCTTCCCACTATCCGTACGAGTCGGGGGCGGACGCGGCGAAGTCTGGCGAGCCCTTCCCCGAATCGCCGCCCGCAAGCACTTCAGATCGGGCAGAGTCGGCCCGCGGGGGCGCCTTTGCTCCCGTGCCAAGCCGCAGCAACGAGATCGGGACCGCCTATGGCGAGAGCCGAACCAGCGTTGTGCACGAGACCCGTCTCCGGCGTCACCGGAAGCGTCGCCCCGATGCGCTGCTCACCGTGTACTACGACAGCCAAGCGGGGCTGCAAGCGCGTGGCGTACTCCCGTATCAGTCGTGGGGCCCAGGCCCCGAGCCCGAACCGTTTCCGACGCCCTACAGTCAGCCCCCGCCCGTGTGGCGCTGACCCTCGCGGGGTTGAGTTGGGCCACGTGCCGGTCGCGGGCGCATGTTAGGTTGCGTTCATGCGGCTGCGCATCCCCACCGTGATTGTCGGCGCCCTTCTTCTTGTCAGCCCCGCTTGCGACAAAGAGGACACCCCAGCCCCGGAAACCAAGGCCGAGCCAGCAAAAGCCGCGCCTGTTCCCGAGCCCGAGGCCGAGCCCGAAGAGGAAGCGAAGACCAAGCGGGTCGAGATCGCCAAGGCCGACCCTCCCACCGTGACGATCGACCGGGCTGGGGCGGATCCTAAAGAGGTCCTGCGATTGTCGCCGACAGTCGGCGCGGAAGAGTCGGTCGTCATGACGATGACCATGAAGATGAAGATGGCGATGGCAGGGCAGAAGATCCCGGCCGTCACCACGCCGCCGATTGTCATCGATGTGCACGCGCGCGTTGACGAGCTGAAAGACAGTCGGATGAAGATCACTTACGCCGTGGACAGCATGCACGTCGGGGAGAGCAAGGACGCCAATCCGGCGATGGTCGAGACGCTCAAGAGCATGCTGGAGAACATGGAGTCGTTCGAAGCCCACCTCGAGATGGACCTCCGTGGGGTGCTGTACGGCGGCTACGTCGATGTTCCGGTGGGGTTGCCCGCACCCATGCAGCAGATGACCGAGCAGCTGCAACAGAGTTTTGCGCAACTTCAGGTGCCGCTACCCGAAGAGGCCGTGGGGGTTGGGGCCAAGTGGACGGCGGTGAGCACGGTTGACCAGGGCGGCATGAGGATCGAGCAGACCGCCAAGTACCAGTTGCTCTCGCGCGAAGGCAGCAATCTCAAACTCAAGGTGACGGTGTCGCAAAAACTCGTTGATCCGAACTTCAAGCCGCCGGGCATGCCGGGCGTGACTGCGAAGATCAGCGCGTTTCAGTCGGGTGGCGGCGGAAAACTCGAACTCTCCTTGGCTCACCTGACGCCCACGTCGCTGGACTCAACCATCAAACTCAAGATGGCGATGGACATCAGTGCGATGGGGGAGCAACAGAAGCAAGATATGGAGATGGAAATGGCACTGGTGCTGGCGCGCAAGTAGGCGGTCCCGCTCAGCACTGGCCGATCGCGGCGAGGCTCTCGCCGCGGACGATGCAGCGCGCGTAGTCGGCCCACTTCAATCGTCCGCGTAGCTTCAGCTTGTCGAGCTTGTGCTTGATGCATCGCTCGTGCATCTGCTGGATCAGCGTGGCTTCGGTCGCGCTGTCCATGCTGCGGTCTTCAGCCTCGGTCTTGGTCACCGCAATGATGTGCTCGCACACCGCGTCAGGCCCCGGAGCGCGTACCCATCCCCACCAAAAACCGAAGAGGAGCAGCGCGACGGCCAGCATGATCATGGATGCGATTTTCACCGTCAGCCTCCGCCGTCGATCAACTTGAAGGCGGCGCGGCGTTTTTGCGCGGCTTCGTCGGTGGGCCCGGGCGTCTTGCTCGCAGCGGCGCCGTCCTGGGGCGCGGTGTTCCCCGGGGTCGCAGTCGCGGTTTCGGTCGCCGCGTCAGGATCGTCGCC
>JAESSZ010000799.1 GCA_016763875.1 Nannocystaceae bacterium | reverse complement strand
CGTGTCGCGGTCCGCCGAGCCAACTACGCCGACAGGCCCGAGGAGCGCCTGCCGTTTGCCTGCGCGTTTGCCTGCGCAGATTGCCTCACGCTCACCTGGCCCGAACACCGCAACGAAGACCCAATGCGCAGCACGCCTGAACACGGCCGTCCGTCGCACGCATGTCCAAACTGCGGCGAGGTCAACTGGGTCGATCTGTCGATCCCAAAGCACGCCGAGGCCTTGGTCACCCACCTCGAGCACGACCGCCGCCCGCCGGCCCGGGTCGGACTGCGCATCATCGCGGGCGCGGTGTTGGCCTTCTCCGCGTTGCTGGTCTACGGCGGCCAAGTCCCACGGATGCAGGACGTCGCGCTCAGCGAGGTCGCCTCGGCATTTGTTGTACTCGCGGTGCTCGCGGTCCTACGCCGCATCGTGGTGCGTAAACGCCACAAAGGGTTCTCGTTCGGCCACTCGGGAGGCCGCGGCCGCCACGTGGTCTCCGCGCCAGTCGTTGGCGATGACTCGCTCCGCGGACCCCTGACCGACACCCCGTGTGTGGCGTATACGGTCGAGGTCACTCGCGACGAATCACGCGGCACCTGGCTTGAGGAACATCGCTCCGACGGCGCGCAGGTCGGCGGCACGGACGTCCACGCGGATGCCAACATCGACCTCTCGATGGCTCCCCGAACCGCGCGGACCCTCGACCGCACCGATGCTCGGGTGGTCCAATGGCTGCTTGAGCGAGGCATCGACACCAGCTTCGGGACGTGGACGATCACGGAATCGACGCTGGCAGCGGGGCAGCCCGCCACGATTCGTGAGGGGCGAGACGGGATGATTCTGTCGGCGGCCTGAGCATCCCAGCGGCACCCTCGTACTTCCCCGCCTCCCGCGGCGCAGCGCGAAACATCGCTATCCGACTCGTGTACAACGGCGCCCATGCATGACCCGTCGCACCTGGACACCGCTCTGATCCATGCAGGAGAGTCGTCACCGCGACACGCGGGGGCGGTGACGATGCCGGTGTTCCAATCGGCGACCTACGAATACGGCGGCGAGGGCACATACGACGCGGTCCGCTACTTGAGGCTCAACAACACACCCAACCACGACGTGCTGCACCGCAAACTCGCGACGCTTGAGGGCGGCGAGGCCGCGCTCGTGACCGCCAGTGGGATGGCCGCAATCACAACAACCCTGATGGCGACGCTGTCCCCGGGCGAGCACCTACTCGCGCAGCGCTGCTTGTACGGCGGCACGCATGACTTTGTGACGCAGACCTTGGCGCACCTGGGGATCGAGACCACATTCGTGGACGCCAACGACCCCCAAGCATGGGCCGCGGCGCGCCGAGAGACCACCAAGGCGGTCTACGTCGAGGCGCTCACCAACCCGCTGCTGGAGGTCGCCGATCTACGCGGCGTAGCGGAATTCGCTAGTGCCAACGGGCTGACGTCGATCATCGACGCGACATTCGCCACCCCCATACTGCTGCGCCCGTTGGATCTTGGTTTCGACATCGTGCTCCACAGCGCGACCAAGTACCTCAACGGGCACTCGGACATTGTCGCGGGCGCTGTCATCGGGTCCGCGGACCGCATCGAGAAGATCCGCCACCTCCTCAACCATTTTGGGGGCACGCTGGATCCCCACGCGTGCTTTCTGCTGCATCGAGGCCTCAAGACCCTCGGCCTGCGCGTGCGTCACCAGTGTCAAAGCGCACTGACCGTCGCGCAGTTCTTGGACGGGCACAAAGCGGTCAAACACGTGGCGTATCCGGGGCTTGCCGGGCATCCAGATCACGCGCGTGCACGGGAGCTGCTCGCGGGATTCGGTGGCATGCTCTCATTCGACGTCGCGGGCGGCGCGGCGGTCGCAGAGCGAGTCACCAATGCCACCAAGCTGTTCGTCAACGCGCCGAGCTTGGGTGGACCGGAGTCCCTCATCACGATGCCAGCCCAGACCTCACACCTCGGGATGGATCCGCAGACGCGCCGTGCGCTGGGGATCGAGGACAGCTTGGTCCGCCTGTCGATCGGTCTTGAGCACCCCGACGATCTTATCGAGGACCTATCGGCAGCGCTCGCGAAAGCAACCCGCTAGCGGAGGTAGCGACTGCTGGGGATACGAGTGCGAGGTGATCCTCTGACCTCGCTGCGACATTGGCCGGATGCTCGCAGCGCCAACCCGCGACCGGAGTCGCGCGAGGGCTCAGATCCACAACTCAAGATTGACCGACAGCCACGCGGCCGCAGCCGCGGCGAGCGGGATCGACAGGTTGTCGTCGACGCGGCCAGAAGCCAACTCAGCCGCGGCGCCAGCCACCGACCCAAGAGCGGCGAGGCGCAGACCGGTGAGTAGCGGGACCTCCGGGACCAACACCGCCAATAGTCCCCACGCGGCCACGGTGCCCATCGCGACGAACGCCAGCGATCCTTCCAAGGTTCGCGAGTACAACAGCCGAACGCGCCCCCACCGACGGCCCACCACTGCGGCGATCGGATCGCCTGCGCCCAGCACCGCGACGCCGACCGTACACAGGATCGGATCTTCGGTCAGCGACAGCGCGAGCAATGCGGTGACGTACCAGGTCGTGGAGTTGATGACGAAGCGCTCGCGCGGATGGGCGACGGCCGAGAACACCCAGATCAGGCGATCGTTCCACTGCGGCCAAATGCGCCGCGTGATCTCGAAGGTCCACCCGATGGCGGCAAAACTGCCCGAGACCCACTTGAGCTCGCTTATCGGTAGCAACGCGACCAGACTGAGGCACAGCGCCGCCGACAACACGTGGAACGCGACTCGCGCCCAGTTGGCTGGGCGCTCCTCGCCCGGGTCATCTCGGGATGGGACGTGCAGGCGAGGATGGTACCTCAGCTCGCCCGCGTCCTAGTGCGCCCGTGTGCCGCTCGAAATAGCGTTGCTCGGGCACAATTGCGAACGGCCGCCCACCTGGAGCGACCGTCCTCAACGCGTATTGCGTTGCCGCTAAGAACAGACGAACGGGAACGTGCTGCCGAGGTACGCCGCCCGCACATCAATGCGAAGCGCGTCCGCGGTAGCGCCAACCAGCGCGCCCGGACCCGGGACGCAGTCCAACGTCGCGTTCGTCGCGACGACCTCTATCTCCCCGACATCGATGTTGAGCACGCCGACAAAACCGACCTCGCTCGTGGCCACCAACTTCGGGTCGACCCCTTGGGTTGTCAGGTAACCAAGCGCACCGGAGTCCGGGCTCAGCGTGAATGTCACGCCCTCCAACAACATGCCGTCGCCGTCGACGACCGCGAGCGCGAGGTGCCCCAGGCTGTCGTCGATCTCCTCGCCCAGCGCCGCAGCCAAGACCGCAGCAGCGAGGTTACTCAGCAGGCTGTAGTCCAGAGCGTCGTCTTGTGTGGGGCCCTCGCCCCAAAACAGCGACGAAAAACGACCCGCCCCCGTAAACTCGACCGCCCCTTCCGCGGAAGGCACCCCCATGAGGGTGTACTCGCCCATGTCGTCGGTCGTGGCGCAAGGGATCCCGTCTTGCTCGAAGACACAAACGTCGATGTTCGCCAGTAACGCGGGCGTCCCGAAGTCAGACACCACGCCGGACAGCGTCACGCTGGGGACCGAGCCGGTCGAGCTGCCTTCGTCGCTCGAACCGTCGTCGTCGCTCTCGGAGCCGCCGCCGCTGCTGGAGCCGCCTGTGGTCCCCGCGTCTCCCGTCGTATCGTCGTCGGCTGCGGTCGAACCTGAGTCGGCCATCGACATGGTGCTGGGTGGCGTCTGGCCGTCGTCGTCACCGCCGTCGGTCGTGCTGCTCGTATCACCACCGTCCGCCGCGCCGCCATCATCGTCACCACATGCGCTCAGTGCCACGGCGCTCGCCAAGATCAGTACAAGTGTTGGTTGTTCAAGTTTCATGTAACCCCTGCACGCCTCATCGAGGCGATGGGTCACTGTTCCGCGCGGCTGCGAGCTTGTCAATCGTCGCGTTGGGTCGCGCGATGCCCCACGCGTTGACTCACGCACTGCGGCCCGCAAACCGTCGCCCCAGCAGCGCCTTGCCGGCCCCACCGAGTTGCGTACCCAACGTCATCATCGAAAACCCGTAGCGCTCGCGAATGTCATCGACGACGGCGCCAACCTTCTCGTAGTCATCGAACAACGTAAGCTGCTCAAACACGCCCAGATTCGACAACTGAAGACCCAACAAACGCACTGGCAATGATCGCGTTTTAGCCTGCACGAGCAACTCATGCACGATCGGATACAGCTCCAGCTCCGAGTGCGTCGGCGACAATGTCCGTGAACGCGTAAGCGTGTGGAAATCGGCATAGCGCAACTTGAGGGTAATCGTGCGGGCTTTGATGGGCCGAGGATCTCGACTTCCGATCCTGCGCCGCGCGGTTTGGCCAGACTCGAGGCCACCTTAGAGACGACCTTGCTCGTTGCAATGCCCGCGCTGGCCGGCAGCCCAAGTTCTTCCTGGATGCTGGCTGCCAGGTCCTCGCGAGCCGGGTCTGCCCCCGACCACGACCGGCTTGCCTTCAAGCGCCCTGGCTGATGCCCTACGGGCTCGGGGACGCCACGCGCGACGGTGGTGTCGAGGCGTCGAGCTGACCCCGGGCCACATCGAGTCCGACCTCCAACACCTCGTCGCGACCGGCGCGCAGCCCAGACAGCGTTGGGATCACCGGGAGTTCTGGCGCCAGACCGACCCGGTAGAAACTCGTGCCGTCGTGCCGAGTCACGCGCATGCCACTGAAGATCACGAAGAACCCTCCCGCCGCATCGAAGCGCACGATGTCATCATTGGCCCCCGCGGTCGCCTGCCCCACACGCGTTCCGAGGTGGTGAGCCTCGACGTAGCCGACGACCGACTCGCCATACGAGATGGCGCCCGGCCCGGTGAGAAAGACAACCTCACCGTCGATGTGCGGCGCGGCCGGCTTGCGATGCCAACCCAAGTGTTTCCACGCGACGACGTTGCCGTCGGGCTCGACGATTGACGGGACATGCATCCACAACGCGTCTTCGGAGTCGTCGATGAGGTGGTCGATGATCGGGTGCGTATCGGAGGGGTAGCCGCGGAGGTCAAAGACCACCCCCGGTGCCGCCGCGATCTCGGGCAACATTGGCTGGATGTCCGCCCACTCGGCCCGCGTCAGGTCAACGTACCAAACGCCGTCTTCGTAGCGATGCACCGGCTGTGGCCGCGGTGGCGGTGCGGGTTCGCCACGGCGAAACTCGCTCATCACCGCCAACTCTCGGTCACCGCGCAGCAACGTGACGACCACCGACTCGCCCTGCGGGCCCTTGGGTGCCTCCCACGCCACAGCCTTGAAGCGCCGCCACTGGGGTGAACCAGAGAGTCTCTGTGCATGTCGGCGGATACGGCTCGCGGCGTTCTCGTCTCCGATCGACAGCACGACGTCGCCGACCACGAACGCGTCAGGTTCCGCGGTCGCGGTGATGACCGCCCGGCCTTCGAGCAAATCGAGCGAGAACGGGAGGACCCCCTGGGAGGGAGCGCGAACATGCCCGACCTCACCGTGACCGTCCTGGAGGGCGTGCACGAGCCTCTGAAGGACAACGACCGCTTCGGCGGGCCCGGCGTCATCCATCGCCAACAACGCGCGCCGCAGCTCGTCGTTCCAATCGACCGTGACCTCATCTTGATACGGATAGAAGTGCCGCAGCACGTTCCAGATCTCGATGACCGCGGCTCTGCGAACGTTGGGGTCGTCGGCCCCTTTGGTGGACGCGGCCAAACGCGCCAACTCGCCGTCGAGCCCGGGCACCGTGGCGCCGACGCGAGCCTGCGATGCTTCGTCGCGGTGCAACGTGACCGGGACCCGCACATGCAAGCCCGGGAGGATCTCGTCTTGCGCGACAGCGTCGCGGGCGGGGACCTCG
>JAESSZ010000798.1 GCA_016763875.1 Nannocystaceae bacterium | reverse complement strand
GACCTGGCTACGGGCTAGGATTTGGGATCCGGCGCTTGGTTTCCCAACCCGAGACGACAGCGTGGACCATATCGTGGAGCCAGTGCCGCTGCCTGAGCCGGTCGTCGACATGGTGGGTGTCCATGGTGGTGAGCTGGTGTGGCTCGCTGCGCTAAAGAGCGGCCGCGTTGCTCAGTGGCGGATCTGGGGTGCCGCGACCATTGATGACGACGCCCGTCCGATTCCCGGTGCCGTGCCCGACTATTCGGTGAAGCTCCTGGACGGCCTCGAAGGCGTCCAGGCGATCTCGCGCTGCGGAGTTGTCGCTTGCGCGGTCACTCGGGGTGGAGACGTCGTTCAGTGGGCCCCAGATCCTCGCGGACCGCCCCGGCACAAGCGGGTGCTCAAGGGTATGGGTCAGCCTGTCGCAGTCGCCGGCGGGTTGGATTTCGTCTGCGCATTGCAAACCGACGGCCGGGTCAAGTGTGAAGGCGACAACCGCCAAGGGCAGTGCGGGGTCGGAGAACTCTCCGACCGCCTCGAAGAAGCGCAGTACGTCGTCTCGCCCGAATAGGACCAATCACCTGAGACCACGATTATGGGCAACCCGAACAAAGCCGATATCAAGAAGGAGATGTACCCCGATGGCAGCATCAAGTGCACGCCGCTGGCGTACACCGATCGTGATGACCTACCGGCCGAGATCGACGCAGTCGTCGTAGCCGCCGCGCTGCACGACTGCATGGAACCTCAGAGTCATCCCGAGTACACCGCTGTGTTCACAAGCTGTACCGGGCGATACTTCGGGCCTCGCTACGCTGTTTGCGTCAATCAGGCGGGGCACCACCTTGAGCTCTGGATCTCCCGCTTCGACGACACAAGCGTGCGATCGCACCACTACGCGGCCGAGTTCGATCCGACACTCGGGTATTTTCGCGTGCACGCGCACGGCGACCGTGGGACAACCCTTGGCCTCGCCAACCCATACAAATCCGACGGAGAGAAGAAGCTCAACCTCTGGTGGGAAGACGCCGCCCCACACGAGGACGAGCACTTAGTTCAGTTCGACAATCGCGCGACGCGTTCGCCAGCGGCCGTCGACGCGCTGCGGCGGGCGGGGATGGGAAAGGCCGACGCCATCGCCGACGGGGCGCTTGTGGCTGAGCACGCCCCTATCTCGGCGCCAGCGCTACTTCGGCTGGAAGCCGCGCTGGTGGGCGAAACCGAGGCCGGAAAGCAGTTCTACGAGAATCTGGCCGCACTTTTCCGCATTAAGCCGGACCACGATTCGTCGACCACACACGCAGTTGCCACCGCTCTCAAGAGGCTCGATTGGTCGATCTGGAGGGCTCTCGTCGAGACCGGGTTCCGCGACAGCTCTGAGGAGCTGACGGACCAGCTGAAAAACCTTCCCGCAGATGCAAAGGTCCGGACGCACGAGACCGATCGCGTCGCGCGGCACACGCGGATGTGGTTGGCCGCTACGCACGTCACTCTAGAGACGTGGACCGAGGGCCCGGTAACCGAACGCCGCACGATGTACGAGTGGATGCAGCGCGCCCTCCACTACAGCAAGAACTTCGGCGCCGTCCCCCTGCCACGCCCATGGATCACGCAGTGGTTTGGTGTTCCACCCGGCGGCAAGTTCCGATACGAGTGCGAGGTCAACGCATTCGGATACGGCCTCGACATTGGGCTCCCATTCGGGAAGTGGATCGGCGAGAAGCTGCAGGGCGTGTCTGGCTTCATCCTGAAGAAGATCCTCGAGTCGGATCTCGTGCTTCGATTTCCGTTCCTGAAGGCGGTGAGCAAGACTGTCTTGCAGAAGGTGATCAGCAAAGGATTGGGCTATATCAAGGCCAGCGGCGGTGGGGTCCTGCACATTGGCGAGCTCACCATTCGAAGCACCAATGCCGACAAGCGGTGGGAAGAGCGTTACCTGGTGTCCTGGGGCGGCACCGGGGTCGGTAAGGAGGGCGGCGGTCTTTCGATGCCCACCTTTCACGCCCGGGGATTCGCCGACACCAACGTCGAGTGGCAGCCCCAGACGTTCGTTGGCTCCTTCCAATCGTTCGGCGGTTACTTGGCGGGGAGCCAGCACGGCAAAAAATCAGCGAAGCAAGCGATTTGGAGCGTCGAGGGATCCGGTACCGACGCGGCGGTCCAGATTGTCTGGGACGACCCGATCACTGTCGACGCCAACGATGTCGTGACGATGGGGCTTGGATCCATCGACGAGAAGTTCAAGATCGCCCCGCTGCCCGACCGCGTCGCGGGCGGCTTCGTGAACTACTCCAACGTCCATGTATCGGCGAGCACCACACACTTCCGACTCGGGAGCGCGACGATTCGCGACGAGGGCCGCCATGCCCTCCGCACCCTCGCGGCCCTCGAACTACATCGGTTCCGTCGGCGCCGAACCCAATGCAACATCGAGGGCTTCGCCGACCGTATCGGCGCCCGATGGTTCAACGACGCTCTGTCCTACTCCCGAGCGCGACACTGCGAAGCCGCCCTCCGCGACTGCCTCGGCCGCGAGTTCAGGGCACACGTCAGCCTGCACGGCTCCGGCGAACGTGTGCTCGAGGCGCTGAACGAACTGTTCGATTTTCCGGATGACAGCGCGTCGCCCGAGTGGCGCCGCGTGTTCGTGGTGCTGGATGGGAGCGTTGGGGTGAGCTTGTTCGTGCCGGACAAGGTGGGCAAGTGAAGTTGGTCGCGATGGGCGAAGTCGGTTCATGCGGAAAAGACGGGGGGCGCCGCCGCAACCTGGCTTTGCACATCTCAGGATATCGATGGCGAACACGCGCGCGAGAAGTTGAGCCCACACAATGCGAGACGGTGTCGGCGGACCGAGGCTTCCCCCGCTGGCCGGCATCCCGGCGACGGTCAACAAGTCGATCTGCGTGGGCTCCGCATCAGATTGTCGGCGATCGCGCGCCCGGATCGCCATGCGTCATGCGGCGCCTCGGATATTCACGGTTGCGAGCCAGCTTCCCGTCCCGCAGGCCCCGCCTGACTCCGGACCCCGCGGGTAGGGTCGATTTCCTGGCGATTCGCGGCCACCCCTGACCCCGCAGGCTCGCCGACG
>JAESSZ010000797.1 GCA_016763875.1 Nannocystaceae bacterium | reverse complement strand
GGGAAGGGGGACGCGCACGCTTCATCGTTGCGATGTCAATGGTGGCCGTCGCCGCAATTCTGGTGTGGATGTCGCGTGGGCTGGCCAATGGAGAGTCCCTGGCCGATCACGTCGGCCGCGTGCAACTGCAGTGGTTGGCGCTGAGCATCGCGTTGAGTTTGCAGGACGTAGGGACGGATGCGCTGGCGTTGGACCGCATTGAGCCACGCGACCGCGGTCTGGCCAACGGCGTGATGCTGGGCGGGCATCATCTTGGCGCCGAAGGTCTCGGCGGCATGGCTGTCGGGGCCGCGGTTGTGGCCGCGGGCGCGAGCTGGGGCTTGGCGGCCATGGCCGTCGTGTTCGCGGCGCTCGCCGTGGTGCCCATGCTGCTGCCCGTGGCGCAAACGAGCGGTCGGCCGCGCGTACCCATGGCGTTGGGTCCCGCGTTGAAGTCCATGTTCTCGACTCCGGCCGCGCGCTTGGGATTTACACTCGCCGCGGTGGTCATGCTCGCGGATGTCGCGACGTCCGCCGTCTCCGGGGCGTTCTGGGTGCAGCGCCTGGGCTGGGGACCCGAGCGGATCGCGGGCGAGCTGGCGCCGCTGGTCCTGGGCTCGTCTGTCGTCGGCTACCTCATCGCCGCGCTTGTGGTCGATCGCCTTGGCCACGCCAGCGCCACCTGGGTCGGCGCCGCCGCCCTCGGGGCGCTTTGGGTTGCGTTCGCATTGGCCGAGCCGTTGTGGTCCGTCGACGCCTTTATGTGGGCGTTTGTTGGGTTGCAAACCGTCGCCACCGCATTGATGTACGTGGGTGTGCATGCGTTGCTGATGGGCGCCACTTCACCGAAGGTTCGTGCGACGCATTTCGCGGTCTTGATGGCGTTGCTTAACCTGCCGCGCGTGCTGGTGCCGCCGCTGGCCCCCGCGCTGCTGGGCGCCCTTGGCTTTGCGGGCCTGTTCGCGGCGTGTGGCGTGTTTCAGCTCGGGGTGGGGCTGTGGGTCCGCCGCGCGGCTTTGTGATAGTCGAGCCCGGTGAAGACTCTCGTTTGTGCCCTGTCCCCGGTCTTGCTGCTGTTGCTCGCGTGCGGTCCCAAACCGGCAGCAACCGTCGAACCCGGGGCGCAGCCTGCGACGCCCAGTGTTCCCGAAGATGGTGTTCCCGAAGATGGTGTTCCCGAAGATGGCGGCCCGGGGCTACCGGGGTCTGAGGTTGCAGACCGTCCTGAGCTCAGCGCCGAACAGTGCACGGCCGACGGCGGCGCGGTCGTCGGGGATATCGGTGATGGCGCGGTGCACAGTCCCGACTACACCTGCGACGATGGTCAGGCCCCGGTCGCATCGGTGCCATCGGGGATCGAAGGCGCCGTCTGCTGCCCGGGAGCCTGAACCCGACTGCGCTCAAACCTCGATGCCCGACACGCGCCCGAAGTCGCCGCTGGTGATCCACTCGTCGAGGTACTTCGCGCGCATGATCGGAAACGGATGGGTTCGGAACGCCGTGATGAGGAATTTGTAGGCCTTGTTTAGGGTGGACTCGTCCGCCTCTTCGTAGGCGCGAATCTGGCGCATGAACTCGCTCTGCTGCATTTCGCCGTAGAGCTTTTGCGAGCCGCCAGCGAGCTTCATGAACGTACGGAACGGAACTTCCTTGTCTTGAACGCACAGCAAGGCGGCGCGGTCCGCCGATAACTCCGCCTTGCGGTACCAGTCCAGCACCGGCAGCGCGAGTCCGGTACCGAGCAACGAGCCGATGCCGAGGGTCGCCCGACCAATGATCTCGAGCACCTGTTTGAGGTTCTCGGCCAGCACCGTGTACAGCACGTGCCCAAACTTGATGTGGCCCAACTCGTGGCCGATCACAAAGAAGCGCTCTTCGGCGTCGAGCATGTCGATGAGGCCCGAGGTCAACACAATGAACGGGCGCGTGTGTCCGTAGGTGTACGCATTGGGCTCTGGCGCCATGTTCACGTACATTTCGGGCTCTGGCACGCCGAGAATCTTGCAACCCCATTGCAACGACTTGTGCAGTCGCGGAAACATGTTGGGGCCGACACGGACGTTGTCCGCGATGTTCTCCAGGTAGAGCACTCGCTCCAGTCCGTACTCCATGATCTTGCGGGTGACCGTCTCAAAGCCGGGCACCTTCTTCAGGGTGTTGGTGGCCTTGACGTCCCACGGATGCATGATCATCTCGGGGTCGAGCTGCGGGAACGTCTTGAGTTTGCGGCGTTTGCCGCCCTGTTCACTGGTCATGGGGTTGGCTCCGATTTTGGTGATGCGCTGCGGACCGCGTCCTGTAACGCATCGGTCAGCTCGCGCGCGACCGGCGGGGGAATCGCATGGGGGACCCCGTCGAACGACCGCAGCGTGACGTCGTAGCCAAGTGCCGCCAATGCCTCCACCGCGAGTTTTGTCGGCTCATAGGGCACCGCGGCATCTGCCGTTCCGTGTAGCGCGATCACTTTCGGGAACGAGGTGTCACTCGGGCCAGTCTTCGGCCACAGCGGCGGTGGCAGCCAGCCCCCGACGGGGATGGCGGTGCCGACGACCTCGGGGTGGTGCATCGCCAACGCAAACGTCAGCATGCCGCCCTGGGAAAATCCGGTGACGATTGGTTTACCGCGAGTCGGTCGCGCCTTGGCGATAGCCGCAATGCCGCGCGCGAGCACGTCGGCCGCCACGGTGACTTCGCCGCTCAACGTCTCGACGTCACGACTCCGGGCCCGGCTGGCAAACCAGGAAAAACCGCCCTCGTAGGGATCGATGCCGCGAGGAAGGATGACCCGGGCCGGCTCCACGCAGTTGTCCAGTAGTCGCGAGAACGCCTCGGGGCGGTCGCCCAAACCGTGAATCGCCACGATCATGGGCAGGACGTCGTCGGGCTCGGCGACCCCGACGATGCGCTCAAGGTACTGCAGCCCACCCGCGTCGCTGTACTGGACCGTGTCCACCGGCTTGGGGGGAAGCTCGGCGCCAGTCTTTGTGTTGGTGGTGCCGGGGTCGCGCTTGGTCTTGGTCTTGGTCTTGGGCTCGGGTGTGTCCGTCGTGGCGACAGCTGGGCGCTGCGCGGGCGGCTGTGGGGCGGTTGCGACCGGTACGGCGCCATCGCAGGCGCAGCCCGGCATAGCGATGGCCGTCGCGATGGCCGTTGCGATGGCCGTCGCAGTGGCAGGGCCAAAACCCATGGAAAAGGAGCGACGCGACATCGGCAGCAGAGTAACCGAATCGGTTGCACCCGGTGGCCGTCTACCGCGAACGGCTGGCGGCCAGGTGATGCGAAAGCGCTTCGAGGGTGACCGGTTTTTGCACAATGCCCTGAATCCCAAGCTGCCGCAGCGCGTGCAGTTGGGTCTCCTCCACGAAGCCAGACGCCATCACGACCGGGAGATCCGGAAACGACCGCCGAAGACGCTCCAGTGTCTCCAGCCCGCTGAGTCCGGGCATGCGGACGTCCAAGAGTACGAGGTCCACGGCGAGCTGGCCTGCACGGCTGTCGCTGGTGTCGAGCAGGTGGAGCGCCTCTTCGCCCCCCACTGCAGTCACGACATCGTACCCGAGTTCCTCGCCCATCAGCGCCAAGGTTCTGCGCGCGGTTGCGTCGTCGTCCACAATCAAGAGCCGCCCCGTCCCGGGCACCACCGTCCGCGTGGTGACGGACTGCGGCTGCGCTTCGGCCGTTGGCAGGAGCAACTCGAACGTCGTCCCGCGGCCAACTTGAGTCTGCACACTGATCCCGCCGTGATGGCTTCGTACGATCCCGTACACCGCCGAAAGACCGAGGCCGGTCCCGCGGCCAACCTCCTTGGTCGTGAAGAATGGCTCGAAGATCCTGGCGGCCGTCTCCGGCGGCATCCCCTCGCCCGTGTCGCTGACCCGGATCCGAGCGTGGGCCCCCGGTCGGAGGTCCGCTTCGTGTTCGGCCGCCGCCACAGTGTCCAGCGTGATGGCGTCTGTCGAGATCCGGATCGTCCCGTGGCCGGCAATGGCGTCGCGTGCGTTGAGCCCGAGATTGAGCAGCGCACTCTGCAACCCCGACGCGTCCCCTTGCACCGTGACTGCCTCGCCCAGCGTCAGGTCAACATCCAGCCGAATCCGAGGGTCGATGGTTCGCCGCAGCAGTGCCGCGACCTCGTTCACTAGCGGGTCCAGTGGGACCGGCCGTTCGTCGAGCGGGGATTGTCGCGAGTAGGCCAGAAGCTGACTGGTCAGTTTTGCTGCGCTTCGGGCTGCATGGGTCGCGACATCGAGGAGCTCATGCGCGCCCGGCGTGGAGACCTCGGGGCGGAGGAGTTCGGTGCACCCCAACATGCCGGTGAGCAGATTGTTGAAGTCGTGCGCAATACCCCCGGCCAAACGCCCGATGGCCTCCATTCTTCTCGCTTGGTGCAGCTGTTCTCGTGCCGCAGCGCGCTCAGCCTCGGCTTTCTTGCGCTCTTCAATCTCTCGGATCGCCTGCGCGTGCGCGATGCAGCCCTCGACGGACACGGCCAGCTTGGCCATCACCCCGTTGAGCTGTCGCAGTTCGCGGTCGCTGAATGCCCCGTCAACGCTGGAGTGTAGGACCACGAATCCTCGCGGTGGCAAGGGGAATATCGCGAATACGCCGCCTTTCAAGTTCCCACGGATCGGGGCAACTTCGGGTGCGTCGGGTGCAAGTCGAAAGGCCCGACCACCGTGGAGTCGAGCGAGCAGAGGGTGCCCGGCACCGACCACGCGCCCACGCACGTGCGCATCAGGGGCGCCGAAAAGTAGGTGGAACGGCAGTGTGTGCGCGTCGCGAACTCTTGTCGCGAGCTGGACTCGATTTTCAGTGTCGACGGCATCCGCCCGCAGCCACAATGCGCTGAGGTCCAGGCTCTTGCGAGCCATCAGCGTGATCAGGAAACGCCGACAGTTCTCCTTGAGGTCGATCGAGGTCCCCACGGCGAGCGACAGTTCGAACAACAGCGCGATGTCCCCAAGCGGCCGGCCGGGGTCCAAGCTTCCGCTCATGTGCCCCCGTCGGCGTAGGCGTCGGCCTCGATCTGCACCGACGCGACGACCGCCGTCTTGTTGAACAGCTCCAGGTAGGCGTGGC